>JAYVNZ010000316.1:0-21722 GCA_043758185.1 Gemmatimonadaceae bacterium
AAGATCGCGGCCATGGCCGAGGCTTACGATGTTGCCCTGGCGCTCCACTGCCCGCTGGGTCCCATTGCGCTCGCGGCCTGCCTGCAGCTCGACGCGGTCTGCTACAACGCGTTCATCCAGGAACAGTCGCTCGGCATTCACTACAACCAGGCGAACGACCTGCTGGACTACCTTGCCGATCCGTCGGTCTTCGCGTACGAGGATGGACACGTCGCCATCCCGCAGGGACCGGGGCTGGGGATCGAGGTCAACGAGGAGTATGTCGTGCGCGCGGGCCGCGACGGGCATCGCTGGCGCAATCCGGTGTGGCGGCACGCGGATGGAAGCTTCGCCGAGTGGTGAGCTGTGATGAATGGGGCGAGGGCGGCGCACCACTATCGGAAGGAAGCGTGGACCTGGCGATTCGCCGCTGTCGTGGCACGGGCGTGCGATGCGGCGCGCAGGGCGCGAGCCCGGTGACGCAGCAGCGCATCAGCGACCGCCTCCCGGAGCACTGCTGCTGGGCACCGTGGCGGCAGCAGCCGCATCACCCGCCCATCGCGCGCCGCCATCGCCCGTGCCGAGGCATGATTCCGCGGGGCCAGAATCAGGCGTTCGGCGTCGGGGGAGTGCCTGTGCAGGGACTCGAGGAATTCCTGACCACCCACGCCCTGCATGTCGCAATCGTTGATGATCACGTCGAACGGCGCTTCCGCCGCGAGAGCCGCGACCCCTTCATTCGAGCAGCCGACGATCACGAAGTCGAAATCCGTATCCAGTTGACACTGGATCTCCAGCAATGGGGCGACGCGATCCCCGACGCACAGGATTCGAACACATTGCGTGGCGTACTCGAGGTTCGCGGCGGCTATCGTCAAGGCCGGAGGGGTTGAGGGACACTCCCTCCAAGGCGACCTCTGTACCACGGTGACGATCTCGCGCAACTACATGTCGTGTCGTGATTTTCCTCCCCAGTTCGCCACTCGTCTTCGTCCTCTTTTTCGTTGGGGCGCGGCTCGAAGCGTCCGGAATGCAGGACGGTGACCTCGGGAGCCGTGGTCCGCATGTTCGAGCGCTAGGGAGATGGCCGGAAGACCCTCAGCGTAGGATCGTAGGACTTCCGTGTCGTCCCGTACTCGACAAGGTCGAGTTGCAACGAGGATCCCGTGATGTGGCCGCGCATGATAATCAGGGACGGGGTGCCTTCACCAAACGACAGCACGATGGCGTCCCCAGCAGTCGCGAGCCGGCCGGCCAGCGTATCCGCGGACGACGCATTGTAGCGCGGGACGTCGCAGGCCAGCCTGCGTTGCGTGACCTGCGTGACGGCCTCGGGCGCGGAGAAATCGAGTTGCTGCGCCACGAGCGATATGCTGCACGTGTAGGACGGACCACCGGGTTCCGCGGAGACAGCCGCCATGTTGCCGGTCGCGACCGGCAGGACCGAACCGTTGTACGTGACAAGGTCATATCGGCGAGCCAGCCCGGCACCCTGTTCGCTCAGCAACCCACCGACACACGCGGAGCCGAGCACGAGCAGACTGGCGCAGAGGGATGCCCTGACCGTCCGCGCCGTCGCGTCATGGGTGCGCGTCACGCCGTGTCCTTGCGCGCTACCAGCATCATTTCACCCGACCGGCGCGTCAGCGCCCGGTCGCGAAATCCATCGTATGCCTGTTCCACGACCAGCCCGGCATCGAGGCAAAGCTCCGCGAGCCGCGATGCCGTGTACAGGCGAATTCGGTGGGAGCGAGTCCCGCGTCCGGACGGCCCATCCCAGCTCGTCTCGATCGACAGGATGCCCGACAGCGGATCGAATGACCGCTCGTGGCCGATCATCGTGCCGTCATCGGATTTCCACCAGTCGCGCGACAGGAACTTTGCCATCACGCCGTCGCGACTCCCTCCGTGCCACACGAGCGTTCCGCCTGGCTTGAGCACGCGCGCAAACTCCCGAATGGTCAGCGCGTCGTCGCTCGCGTCCGTGAAGAAGCCGAAGCTCGTGAAGAGATTCAGCACCGCGTCGAAGCGGCCGGTCCATCGGGCGGGCAGCCGACGCATGTCGCCGCGCACGTACTTCAACGCCGGCCCCGTGCCGCGCGCTTTCGCCATGTCGACCAGGTGCTGCGAGTAGTCGAGACCATCGACGAGGAACCCCGCTTCGGCAAGTGGATGCGCATGGCGGCCCTGGCCGCATGGAACGTCGAGGATGCGCGATCCCGCGGGGAGCGCCAGCACGTTGACAAGGCGGGCGACCTCATGGCGGTTGCGCTCCTCGGTGAAGATGGGCTCATACTCGAGCAGGTAGTGGGCATCGAAGTACGACTCCCACCAGTCGGTTGACTTCTGTGTTGACTTACTGGGCATTGCTTCCGACGGTGTGGACAAGCAGGTCCTTCGCTGTGCTCAGGACGACAGGCTAGAAAAAGACCGGCTCCCGGTACGCGCCGAACACGTCCTCGAGCGCGCGGCGAATCTCGTAGAGCGTGCAGTACGCCCGCGCGCAATCGAGAATGTGCGGAAAGACATTCTCGGTTCCGCGCGCAGCCGTCCGGAGCTTCTCGAGGCGCTCGGTACAGAGTGCGTTGTCGCGCTCCGCTCGCACCGTCGCGAGCCGCGCCTCCTGCTCGCGCGTCACCTGCTCGCCGATCTTCAGCAGCGGAATGTCCAAGGCGTCGCCGTCCGCGGACACAAACTCGTTCACGCCAACGATCACGCGCCTATGCTGCTCGATTTCCCACTGCTGCCGCGCCGCGGATTCGTGGATCTTCCGCTGGAACCAGCCCTGCTCCAGCCCCTCCACCACACCGCCAACCGTCTCGATCTCCGCGAACATCGCCTCGGCCTCGGCCTCCAGCTGATCGGTGAGGGCTTCCACGTAATACGAACCGCCGAGCGGATCCATCACGTTGGGTATGCCGGTCTCGAAGGCGAGGACCTGCTGCGTGCGCAGCGCCACCTGCACCGCGTGCTCGGTGGGCAGCGCGAGCGTCTCGTCCATGGAGTTGGTGTGCAGCGACTGCGTGCCGCCAAGGACAGCCGCCAGCGCCTGGTAGGCGACGCGCACGATGTTGTTCATGGGCTGCTGGGCCGTGAGCGTGACGCCCGCGGTCTGCGAGTGAAAGCGCATGAGCAGTGACTTGGCACTCTTCGCACCGTAGCGCTCCTTCATGTGGCGCGCCCAGATGCGGCGCGCGGCGCGCAGCTTCGCAATTTCCTCGAAGAAATCGTTGTGGATGTCCCAGAAGAAGGAGAGACGCGGCGCGAAGTCGTCCACGTCGAGCCCGCGCGCGATGCCGCGCTCCACGTAGGTGAAGCCGTCGGCCAGCGTGAAGGCCAGCTCCTGCGCGGCAGTGGCACCCGCCTCGCGAATGTGGTAACCGGAGATGGACACGGTGTTCCACTTCGGCGCATGACGCGCACCCCACTCGAAGCAATCCACGATCAGGCGCAACGCGGGCTCGATGGGAAAGCACCATGCGTGCTGCGCCATGTACTCCTTCAGGATGTCGTTCTGGATGGTGCCCTGCAGCTTTTCACTCGACACACCCTGCTTCTCGGCCGCCGCGATGTAGAAGGCCCACAGGATGATGGCCGGCCCATTGATGGTCATGGACGTGCTGACCTCGTCCATGGGAATGCCGTCGAACAGCACTTCCATGTCGGCCAGGCTCGAGATGGCCACGCCCGTCTTGCCCACCTCGCCTTCCGACCGCGGGTGATCCGAGTCATACCCCATCAGTGTGGGGAAGTCGAACGCCGTGGAGAGTCCCGTCTGCCCGTGCGCGAGCAGGAACTTGAACCGCTCGTTGGTGTCACGCGCGCTGCCGAAGCCCGCGAACTGCCGCATGGTCCACAGCTTCCCGCGATATCCAGTGGGGTGAATGCCCCGCGTGTACGGAAACACGCCCGGGACGCCGAGCTTCTCCGCTGCATTGGCATCCACGTCGAGCGCGGAATACAGCGGCTCGACGTCCTTTTCCGAATTGCTGAAGGCGATGGCGCGCTTGGCTCCCTTGTCGAAGGCCCTCCGCCATGCCGCCACTTCTTCACGCAAGCGCGCCAGTTCGGCCTGCTGTTCGCTGATGGTGTCCGAGAGCTCTCGCATCGAGGTCATCATTTCGTCCGCGTGAGAAGGTCCGCACTGCGCCCGAGCAGGTCATCCGCGATGGCGAAGGGAGTTGCCGTACCGCGCTCCAGTTCGGGGAGGCGATCCTCGAGCCACTGGTTGGTTGCCGCATCCTCCCAGAGCCGTCGGCGAGCCTTTGCCTCCACGACTTCAACCACGCGCTCACGGAGCCGAGTGCGGCGTCGCGTGCGCAGTGTGCCGGTCTCCTCAAGATAGCGAAAGTGGCGATCGAGCGCGGCGACGAGCTCGGCGATGCCCTCATCCTTCACGGCCACCGTGCGCAGCACGGGAGGCGTCCACTGTTCCATATCGACCTTGGCCGCGGCGGCACGCACCTGCTTGCTGATGTTGTTCGCGGACAGGTCCACACCATGGTGTGCCGGCACGTTCCGCATCGTCGCGCCGGCACGCATGCCGAGCATCACCTCGATCTCGTTGCGCAGCCGATCCGCGCCCGGCCGGTCTGCCTTGTTCACGGCGAAGATATCGGCAATCTCCATGAGGCCCGCCTTCAGGGTCTGGATGGAATCGCCGGACTCGGGCACGAGCACCACCAGGCTGGTGTCCGCGGTACGCGCGACGTCAAGCTCACTCTGGCCAACACCCACTGTCTCGATAAGTATCCGATCGATACCAAATGCGTCGAGCACGTCGCAGGCTTCGCGCGTGGCGGCGGACAGTCCGCCCAGGGACCCGCGGGTGGCGAGGGAGCGGATGAACACGCCCGGATCGAGCGCCACGTCTTCCATGCGGATGCGGTCGCCCAGGAGTGCCCCGCCGGTAAATGGCGAGGTGGGATCAACCGCGATGATGCCCACGGTGAGTCCCGCGGCGCGATACGCGCGCGTGAGCCCTGTAGTGAGCGTGCTCTTGCCGGCACCCGGCGGACCTGTGACGCCGATGCGGCGGGCGTGACCGAGCCGAGGATGCCACGCCGCGAGCAACTCCTCGAACCCCGCGCGATGATTCTCCACGACGCTGATGGCGCGCGCCAGCGCGGCAGTCTTGCCCGCAGCAAAGTCAGCGAGCAGGCGATCGTGGCTCATGGCGCTGCGCGGTGAAACACAACACCGGTCGTCGTCGTGGCGGCGGTGCGGGCGCTGTGCCCGGGATCACGAGTCATTGCTGCGCGGGCTCGTCGTGCTCGTCGCGGATGTCGCCCACGAGTTCCTCCAGCAAGTCCTCGAGCGTCACCAGACCCACCGTGCGCCGGTCCGCGTCCTGGACGATTGCCAGGTGGGTGCGCGACCGCAGCATGCGGAACAGCAGGTCACTGCATGGCGTGGTGAGCAGCGCCGTGGCAACCGGGCGCAGCTCCGGAATGCGCTCTCCGCGGAGCTTGAGGACATCGAATGCGTGAATCATTCCCACCACGCGGTCCAGCGATCCATCGAACACCGGCACGCGACTGAACGCAGACGTCGCCACCTCCTCGGCGATCTCGCGCGCACTGGCCTCGCGCGGGATGGCAAAGATTTCGTCGCGGGGAATGGCGACGTCGCCAACCACCTTGTCGCCAAACTCCATCACGCCGGTGATGATTTCCATCTCCTGGCGCTCACCCACTCCCTCCAGCTCTCCTTCGCGCAGGAGGTCCTGAATGGTGTCGCGCTCACTGTCCCGCGGGATGGCGAGACGGCGCTCGAACGGCCGGCTGGCCAGGCGGCCGGCAGTGACCACCGGCGACGCGATGATGGCAGCCGCCTCCAACAACGGCGACAGGAACGAGGCCACCTCTGGCGCAAAGCGCCGTGCAACGGCGCGCGGCAGGAGTTGGCCGAGCACGATGACCGCTGCGGCAAAGAGCGCCATGGCAACGGCGAGGGCTTGCAGCCCCTGCGCGTGATAGCTTGCCAACAGCTCGCCACTCAGCACGAGAATGAGCGCCACCGTGGCACTCGCGGCGATGATGAGGCGGTGCGGTCGCTCGAGATAGGCCAGCGCCGCGCGCGAACCGCGCAGCTGCTGTTCGACCCAGTGCCGGAGCCAGATACGGCTCACGGACCGCATGGCCATCCCGCCAGCGGTCAGGGCAGCCACGGTGAGTAACGAGAGGGCGAGCAACAGGTCGGCTGACGTCATTCGTCGTCCTCGACTACCAGCGGCTTGATCCGCTCGAAGTAGACGCGCTCGATACGCCGGCCGCGGACACGCTCCACCACCATCCTGTACGCGCCGATCGACGCAGCCTCACCGGCACGTGGCACGCGGCCGAAGGTCTCGTACACGAGACCTCCCACGGTGGTAATGTCCTCCTCCACGAAATTCTGCGCGAGCAGTTCGCTCAGCTCGTCGAGAGCCAGCCGGCCACTGACCCAGAACCGGCGCCCGCCCTCCTGTTCGACCTCGGGATCCTCGTCATCATACTCATCGCGGATCTCGCCGACAATCTCCTCGATCACATCCTCGATGGTGACGAGGCCCGCCGTACCGCCAAACTCATCGCTGACGATGGCGATATGCGTGCGACTGGACTTGAAGTCGCGCAATTGCGCATCGATCGGCTTGGACGTGGGGATGAACGTGGCGGGCCGCACCAATGCCTGCCAGCCGAGCATGGGCTCGTCGTCGTCGATCACGAACGGCAGGAGGTCCTTGGCGTAGAGGATCCCGATGACGTTGTCCAGCGTCTCGTCGTATACGGGGAGACGCGCGTGCTCGCTGCTGCGCACGCGGTCCACCACCTCGCTCCAGTGCGTGGTGTTGTCGATGCCCACGATATCCACCCGCGGCACCATCACCTCGCGCACGGCGGTGTCGCCGAGCGAGAACACGCCGTGAATCAGCGCCTCCTCGTCGTGCGAGACGTCGGCCTCCGCGGCCACGACCTGCCGGAACTGTTCGGTGGCCTCCTCGCGCTGCTCGGCGCGCTCCTCGATGGTAGGGGCGGGCATGAGTCGCTCGAACAGCGAGTCCAGCGCGGCGCCAAGGCGCAGGACGGGCGACAGGAGCAGCTCCAACACGCGCACGAGCGGGGCGAACTGCTGCGTGAATTGCGGCGCCGTAGCGAACCCCAATGACCGCCCCACGCCTTCGACGATGATCACTACCACCAGCGCGGTCACCAGTGCGAGCGCGGCGCCACGTACACCAGCCCCGCGATGAATGTCGAGCCACCGGGCCAGTGCCGCGCCGGCCAGGAGGTGCGCCAGCACGCGCGAAAGGGCCAGGGTGCGATGTGCCCGTTCCCTGCGTCGCAGTGCGCCAACGACGTTGGGTGCGGGTTCGGGCTCGAGCTCGCCCCCGAGCAATGCGCCGTCTGCGGCGGCCGCAAGGGTTGCCACGAGCACCGCGCCGGCGGCAACACCCAGGGCGACTCCGTTCATGCGGAGCGCAACGCGCGGCCCAGCAACCGTTCCTGCCGGCGCCACATGGGCGATGTCATGCGCGACGCGTCCGTGGGATGCTCGTGCCCCACCACGTGCAGCGTGCCATGGACCACGAGCCGAAGCAGTTCCTCACGGATGCCAGCACCATGCGCCAGGGCGTTTGTGCGGGCCACCGCCGGGGCGATGTAGATATCGCCGGTCAGGGGGGCGCCCGTTGCGACTGGCGCAAACCCGAACGAGATGACGTCCGTGGGGCCGGCGTGCCCGAGATGCCGGCGGTTGAGCGCCGCCATCCTGCGGTTCGTGACGAAGGTGACGGACACCTGCGCGTCGCGCACACGCTCTGCGCGGAGCACGGCGGTGACGATGCGCTCCACCCGCCCGCGCGCCACGGGGATGCGGACCTGCTCGGTGGCCACCTGCACGACGTGCGTCACGCGGCTAGTCGCCATCCTCCGCGTACGCCTTGATGATGTCGCGCACCAGCCGGTGGCGCACGACGTCGACGTCGGTGAAGTAGTGGAAGGCGATGCCTTCAATGCCCGGCAGGATGCGCTCGACCTGCATGAGCCCGGACTCCTCGCGCTTCGGCAGGTCAATCTGCGTCTTGTCGCCCGTGATGACGATTTGCGAATTCACGCCGAGCCGGGTGAGGAACATCTTCATCTGCATGGCGGTGGCGTTCTGCGCCTCGTCGAGGATGACGAACGCATCGCTGAGCGTCCGGCCGCGCATGAATGCGAGCGGCGCGATCTCGATGACCCGTGTCTCCAGCGCCTTCTGCACCCGCTCCTGGGGCATCATCTCGTCCAGCGCATCGTACAGCGGCCGCAGGTAGGGATCCACCTTGGCCTGCATGTCGCCAGGCAGGAAGCCGAGACTCTCGCCCGCTTCCACGGCCGGCCGGGCCAGGATGATACGCTTCACGCGCTTCTTCACGAGTGCGTCGACCGCAGCGGCCATTGCCAGGAAGGTCTTGCCCGTACCCGCGGGCCCGATGCCCACCACGATGTCGTTTTCCGCGATCTTCGCCAGGTACTCGGCCTGGCCGGACGTCTTGGCCTGGATGAGCTTGCGCACGCCCGGCAGCGCAATGCGGCCGTCCGTGGTGCCATTGCCGTTGGTATCGCCGCCGTCGTCTTCGCTGAGGCGCAGCACGTCATCCGGCGTCAGCTCGGTGCGCTGCCGGGCGCGCTCGACCATCCGTCGCCCGATCTCCACCGCACGCGACACCAACTCCGATGGCCCGGTGAGGGACATGGCGTCGCCGCGCAGCGCCACGCGCACGCCGCACAGGCGCGACAGCTCGACGAGGTTGCCGTCGTTCACGCCCGCGAGGGTGAGCATGTCTGCTCCCTCGGTTGAAACCTTCTGTGTGACGGAACCGTCGCTCACGCGCGTCAGGACTCCAGTTGGATGTGCAGGTCCCGCAGGTCACCCTGCGGAACCGCGGCCGGTGCGCCCTCGAACAGGGCGCGCGCCGCAGTGGTCTTGGGAAAGGCAATGACCTCGCGCAGCGAGGTGGCCCCCGCGAGCAACATGGCAATACGGTCAAAGCCGAAGGCAATTCCGCCATGAGGAGGGGCGCCGGCGCGCAGCCCCTCCAGCAGGAACCCGAACCGCAACTGCGCGGTGCTGTCGTCGATTCCAAGCAGCGTGAAGATCTGCGCCTGGACGGCTGGATCGCCGATGCGAATGCTGCCTCCGCCCAGCTCCGTTCCGTTCAGCACCAGGTCGTACGCCAGCGCACGCGCCTTCCACGGCTCGTGCGCGAGCAGGCCAATGTCGTCCGGGTGCGGCGCGGTAAAGGGATGGTGCACGGCCGCGAGCGCTCCCGTCGTGGCGTCGCGCTCGAACATCGGGAAGTCCGTGACCCACACGAATGCGTTCACGCCGGCCGGCACGAGTCCCATGCGCTGTGCCACATCCTGTCGCACGCGATCCAGCGCGGGGCCAGACACGTGATCCTCGGCGGCGACGTACAACCCCAGGTCGCCGTCGGCCAGCATGAGCGGAGCCGACGCGGCGTCATCGAGCACCTTGCCTACCGCGCCGTCGAGCGCGCCGTTGACGCGCTTGATGCGCAGCAGGCCACGCGCGCCCGCGCTCTTGGCAATGGCATCGATTTCGTCGAGTTGCTTGCGTGAGAGCGTTGCGCCACCGGGCACGCGAATGCCGCGTACGCGCCCGCCGGCCGCGAGCGCTGCGGCAGTGAACGGCAGCTCCACGCCGCGAAACACCTCGCTGACATCATGAATCTCCAGACTGTAGCGGAGGTCAGGCCGGTCGATGCCATACCGCTCGATCGCATCCGCATAGGCCATCCGCCGAACACGGCCGGGCGGCACGGCACTCTCCCCCTCCATCCAGAGCGCGCGAATGAGTTCCTCGGCAAAATCGATGACGTCGTCCTGCGCCACGAACGACGCCTCGATGTCGATCTGCGTGAACTCCGGCTGCCGGTCCGCACGCAGGTCCTCGTCGCGAAAACATCGCGCGATCTGGAAATACCTGTCGTATCCCGCCACCATCAACAGCTGCTTGTAGATCTGTGGCGACTGTGGCAAGGCGTAGAACTCGCCCGCGTGCACGCGGCTTGGCACCAGGTAATCGCGCGCCCCCTCTGGAGTGGGCTTGGTGAGGATGGGCGTCTCCACTTCGAGAAATCCTCCCTCACTCAGGAAGCGGCGCGTGCGCTGGAGCAGCCGGTGTCGCAGCATGAGGTTGCGCTGCAACTCGTCGCGGCGCAGGTCCAGGTGCCGGTACTTGAGCCGCAACTCCTCCGCCGGCAGCGGCTCGCCCTTGCCACGCGCCACCGGAATGGCGGGCGTGACCGCGGGCCCCACGATTCGCAGCGACGTCGCATGCACTTCAATGGCGCCCGTGTGCATATCCGCGTTCCGCATCGCGTCGGGGCGCGCGACCACCGTGCCTTCCACGAGCACCACCGTTTCCGCCCCGAGCGACGCGGCCAGGGCGCAGACCTCGGCACTCGAGGTTTCGGGGTTGAACGACACCTGCACCAGCCCAGCCCGATCGCGCAGATCCACGAACACCAGGCCGCCCAGGTCACGGTTTCGATGCACCCACCCGCCCAGGCGCACAGCCTGCCCAACGTGCTCGGTGCGAAGGGCACCACAGGGATGCGTTCGAAGGCTCGTGGCGAGCGAGGTCGCTGACATTACGGACGAGTGGGGCGAAGGGTGCGTCGCATCCGGCGCGGCACGACGGCCGCGAGGCGATGGGGCACGACGCGTGGCAATCCGCCCTGGAATGATAGGGGCGGCAGAATTCGAACGGACATCAACGCGTGTGCAGGGTGCGCATTCAACCGTCAAAGCTAGCCTCCTCTGCGGGGACACGGTAGGAGCGCTATCTTCAACAGACCGTCTGCTCGAGCGACGGTCATTCGGCCGGCACGCACACCATGACGCAGCGCGTAAACCTCCTCAACCTCACCCCCGCCGACGCGGATGCCGCGCTCTCGGCCGCCATGAGCGACCTGGGCCAGCCATCCTACCGCGTGGGTCAGGTGCTGCGCCGCTTGTGGGAGCTTCCAGCCGCGTCGTTCGACGCGATGTCGGAATTGCCCGTGGCGCTGCGGCGCGCGCTCGATGAACGCTTCGTGCTCCCCCGCCTGGAGCTCACGGTGCGCCAGACGTCGTCTGACGGCACGGAGAAGTTCCTGTTCCGGCTGCAGGACGGCGAAGCGATCGAGACCGTATCCATTCCGGACGGCAATCGCGTGACGCTCTGCATCTCGTCGCAGGCCGGCTGCGCCCTGCGGTGCGCGTTCTGCGCCACCGGCGCCATGGGATTCTCGCGCAACCTCGAGGTGTACGAGATTGCCGGCCAGGTGCGCGAGATGCGGCTGCTGGATCCGCCCATCGCAGTCACCAACATCGTCTTCATGGGCATGGGCGAGCCCATGATGAACTGGAAGGCGGTCGATCCCACACTCACGTTGCTGAACGACCCGCGCGCACTGGGCATCGGCGCGCGGCACATCACCATTTCCACCGTGGGCGTGCTGCCAGGCATCGTGGCGCTCGGCAAGCGGCCGGAGCAGTTCCGCCTGGCCATCTCGATCCACGCGCCGTCGGATGAATTGCGTCAGCAGTTGATGCCGATCAATACCAAGTTTCCGCTCAAGGAAGTCCTGGAGGCGGCCAAGGTGTTCGATCGTCGTGTGACGTTCGAGTACGTCATGCTCGGCGGCGTGAACGACGGCATCGAGCAGGCACGGGAACTGGCGGCGCTTGCGCGGGAATGTCGCGCCTTTGTGAACCTGATTCCCCTGCATCCCGGCGGCTCGCAGGGCTTTGTCCCAACGTCGGGCAACGAGATTTCCCGATTCGCGCGGCTGCTGCGCGATCGCGATGTGGAAGTGGCGGTGCGGAAGAGCCGCGGCATGGACATCGCCGCCGCGTGCGGGCAGTTACGGGTCGAGCGGCTGGGCCGGAGGCCGCCACGCGCTGCCGAGCAGCACGGTGACGTCGAGGTAGCGTGAGCTGTCGGGGCGGCTCTCGCTTCGCGCTGCCGGCCCCAGCACGCGGGCAACGGTAGCGGCCCAGGGCAAGTGCCCGGACCGGTCGAGCACGAGTGACGTATCGCGGAGAGGCCCGCCGGTGCCCACTTCCACGACATCGAATCCATGTTCACGCAGCACGCGCGTGGCGCGGGTGGCCAGCCCACGGGTGCGCGTGGTGTTGATCACCTGGATGCG
Source organism: Gemmatimonadaceae bacterium (assembly GCA_043758185.1). Classification (GTDB taxonomy): domain Bacteria; phylum Gemmatimonadota; class Gemmatimonadetes; order Gemmatimonadales; family Gemmatimonadaceae; genus AG11. The sequence continues at coordinate 12,164 of JAYVNZ010000316.1, forward strand.
CACGCGAACGCCAGCGGGCGCCATCGCCGAGCTGTCCGTGAGTCGAGGACCAGGCATGAGCGCGCCACGAGCACCGTGCCGTCGCGCGTTCGTGGCGTAGGCAGCACCGAACACCACGAGGCCACCGAGCAGGGCGGCGAACGCGACGCGGGCGCGCTTCACCGGACGTCGTTCCAGAGTTGCACGGCTTCCGGGTACAACCGCATGCCTTCGCGCAGCGACCACTCGAGCCGCGCGCGAAGCACCTGGCGAAAGGTGCCGTTGAAGTCCACGGGCACCTGGGCCGCGAGGTACGCACGGTCCGATCGGGAGAACTTGCGACCCGGCTCCAGATAGTCTGCCATGTACAGCGCGCGCCCCAACTTTCCCCATCCGCGTGATCCGACGGTGTGGTGGCGGATTGCCTCGAGCAGGTCCTCGCGCGTCTCGCCCTCAGTGCGCAACCGCTCCGCCGCCGCCGGCCCATGGAGCATCTCCAGCGCGTACCCCGGTACGTCACCCGCCAGGCCCCGCAGGACATCGTCCGGCGCGTCGCGAAGCGCATCGTGCAGGCGGCCCGCGTCGTGCCACGCCCTCGCTTCCTTCTTGCCGAGCCTGAGCTCCGCTGCCCAGGCATCGAGCAGCGCAGTGACGCGCTCGATATGCGCGCGGCGCTTGTCGGAAACGCACGCCCATGACGGAAGGATGACCGCGGTACTCATGCTCCGGCGCCGGTGACGTGCTGTAAGGCGGTCAGTTCGCGCTGCCAGAAGTCGCGCGTCGCCAGGCCGGGATGCGGAACGGTGAGGGTTGCACTCGAGATGCATCGCGCGCCGAATCGCACGATGTCGAGGTCGATCGTGCGGGAACCCCAGCGCGCGCCACGCACGCGTCCCAGCTGGTGCTCAATGGACTGCAGCCGCGCAAGCAGCGCATGCGGCGCGAGGGTCGTCGCCAAGGCGACCATCTGGTTGAAGTAGGGTGCCTGCCGCGCGGCGCCGAGGGGAATGGTTTCCTCCACCTGTGTGGTGGCGATGAGGCGCACACCGCGTATCAGCGTGATGGCGGCGCGTGCGGCGGCGAGAAATGCGCCCCGGTCACCGAGGTTACCGCCCAGCGCGACGCACGCGATTTCACTCACGCGTGCGCTCCACGGACACCTGGGCATGGAGCAGTGGGCCGGCAAGCATCACGTGCGGCTTTCGAATGACCACGCGGCACCACGAGACACCCTGCATGTCGAGCGCGCGCGATGCCAGCGATTCCGCCACGGCCTCGAGGTAGAGGAGGGGTCCGGTGGCGACGATGTCGCTGGTCGCGGCGTAGAGGTCACGATAGTCGAGCACCTGCGCGCCGTTCGGCTGCCATCGCACTGCGAGGTCTACCTCGAGGGGCTGGGGCAGCGCACGCTCATGCGGCAGCACACCCACGCACACGTGGAAGCGCATGCCGGCGAGCGCAATCTCGACCTGGTCGTTGGTATGGGGGGGCACAGGGCGCAACGTATGCGGCCCGCGCGGGCGGGTCAATTCAGGCCACGTTCGTGATGCGCCGCGTGAGTTCGCCAAGGTTGGTGGCCACGTCGCGCAGCTCCTGCGTGGCGCCTTCGAGCTCGCGCAGGGCTGTTGCCTGCTCGCGTGCGCTGCGTGTCACCTGCTCCGCGCCGTCGCGATTGCGGCTGGAAATGCTGGCGATGCGCTTCACCCCGTCACTCAACTTCGCGAACTCCAGTTCCTGCTCGCGGGAGGTGAGCGCGATGCGCTGCGCTCCCGTTGCCGAGCTCTCCGTGGCTTGCACGATGAGGTCGAGGGCCTGGCGCGCTTGCTCCGACAGCGTGCCCACATCCTGCACGATGGTCTCGCCGCGCGACATCTGGAATGCGACGCGCCGCATCTGTTCCTCGAACGCGCCCACGATCTCGCCCGCTTCGTCGGACGCATGGGCGCTCTGCTCCGCGAGCTTGCGCACCTCGTCGGCCACGACCGCGAAGCCCTTGCCCTGCGCGCCGGCGCGGGCCGCCTCGATGGCCGCGTTGAGCGCCAGCAGGTTCGTCTGGTCCGCAAGTTCCCGAATGACGGCGATGAATTCCGTGATGCGTCGCACGCTTCCGGCGAGGCCGGCGATCTGCGAGCCGCTCTCCCCCACGAACACCTTGGCGCCGATGAGGCGCTCGATGGCGGTGGCAATGGTGTGGCGATGCTCCGTGGCGATTTCCGTGGCCCGCTGGCTTGCCTCGGCTGCGGCGCTGCCGTCGCGCACCACTCCCTGCGTGGCCGCGTGCAGTGCGTTGGTCACGCCGATGGACAGGTCGAGCTGCTGCCCTTCCTCCGCCAGGCCGCGGCTGATTTCCGCGATGGTGCGCGCCACGGATTCGCCGCCACCGCGCAGCGCGCGCGCCGACGCCGTGAGGGTCTCGAGCTGGTTGCTTACGCGCGTCATGGATTCCAGCAACGGGCGCCGCAAGTCGTAGATGTGCAGCGTGGTGGCGAGCTGCGACGCGAATCGCTTCATCAGCGCCACTTCCTTGTCCGAATACGCGTCCGGCTTGTAATGCACCAGCTCGAGCAGTCCCACGGTCTGGTCGCCGAACCGCAGTGGCAGCACGATGAGGCTGCGGGCGCGCGACCGGCCGGGAGTCACGCGCTCATCACGAAGCACATCGTCCACCTTTACCGCCTGTCCTGACCGGATGCTTTCCGCGCGCAGCAGGGCGAGGTTGGTGTCGGGTTCGCGCGAGGGATTCAGGTAGCCCTCGTTGCCACGCCACACGTGCATCAGTCTGTCGTGCTCGTACCGGCCGATGCGGAACTCTTGCCAGTCCACGAGGCGATGCGCCAGCAGCTCGATCCGGCGGAAGGCATCGGCGATGTCGCCGTTGGAGGAGACGATCTGCTCCATCGCCAGGATCTTGTTCAGTTCTTCCGCCGCGATGGACTCCTCGAGGATTCGCTTGACCAGCAGGCCGGACCCACCCAGCACGACACCCACCAGCGCCCACCCCGCGGGACTGAGGTTTCCAATCGCCAGGAGGATGATGGCGACTGCAATGCTCCCCGCGCCAAAGGCGATGACTTCATACCGGAGGATGAGTGATTTCTCCTCCTCCAGCAGCTTGTCGCGCAGCAGCAGCGTGAAGTAGACCAGCAGCCGGCTGGTGCAGAAGTAGATGAACACGAGCAGCGCCAGGTACGGCAGCGTTTCTGCGTTCAACTTCGTGATCTCGGCACCGCCGGAGACCAGCGCCCACGCGAAGATGCCGAACGACGCCAGCAGCGCGATGACCTCGCGCCCCGCATTGATGAACGCGATGTCCCAGCCCTTTCGCATGAACAGCGCGTCGCCAATGCACACGCCGACCCAGAGCGAGAGCGCGCTGGTGGGTGCGCTGGAGATCAGCGCGCCGGCCAGCGCGGGCATCGACAGCAGGTTGAGTGCGCCGTACTTGGTCAGCGGGATCTGTTGCGACCGCAGGAAGATCACGGTCAGGACGAGGATCCCGATGGCAATGGGCTGCTCGCGCCACCGCTGGTCCACGAGAAGCGCGGCAAGAAGGAGCGTGAGCCCCACCCCGCCAAGGGCACGTGCGTACGAGCGGAGAAACCCGTGCATCAAGTCTCGTCGATGCCGCGGCGCAGCGCCGCGGCAAGGGTCACCGCGGCCTCGACGCTCACGTCGGCCGCTCGCACGATGGCGCTGCCCACGACAACACCGTCCGCCAGTGCCGCCGCCGCGCGGGCATCTGCCGGCGTAGCGATTCCAAATCCAATGCAGAGCGGAAGATCCGTGGCCGCGCGAAGGCGCGCGGCGGTGGCCGGCAGTTCGGCGGAGAGACTCGCTTGTTCGCCCGTGACGCCCAGCCGGCTGATGAGGTAGACGAACCCCTGCCCCGTATGCGCGATCTGGCGCATCCGGTCGGTGGGCGTGGTGGGCGCCACCAGGCGGATGAAGTCCAGCGGACCGTCCGCGAGCCACGCTTCCCGGTCCGGGTCGGCACCGAGTGGGAGGTCCGTCACCAGTACGCCGTGCGCGCCCGCATCGGCGGCGCGACGCAGTGCGTCATCACCGCCACGAAGCAATGGGTTGAGGTAGCTGAACAGCACGACGGGAACCGAGAGGTGCGCATCGGAAATGATGCGCAGGACATCGTCGAACCGCACACCCAGGTCGAGCGCGCGCTGCGAGCTGGCCTGGATCACCGCGCCATCGGCCAGCGGGTCGGAAAACGGCACGCCCACCTCGATGACGTCCGCGCCCGCGGACTCGAGACCCTGGAGCAGTGCGACGCTCCGGACAGGATCCGGATGGCCGGCCGTGACATACGGCACGAACGCCTTGCGAGCGCTCTCCTTGAGCGCAGCGAATCGCCGGGCGATCGCGTCAGATGAAGTAATCGCCGACTCTGATGCCATACCGCTCGGGGTTCTCCGTCTTGATGATGGTGCGCAGGAACACGCCCGTGGCGGTCTGCTCGGACAGGTCGTACAAGGTACCGGGATGCAGCAGGTTGCCGTGCTGGTCGCTGATGATCCGCACCATGGGCCGCGACAGCATTTCCGGGTTCGCGTTGGCCGCGTGCACGATGCCCAGCTCGAAGGTGTCGAAGATCACCAGCGTGCCCACTGGATAGATCCCAGTGAGGTTGATGAATGCCTTTACCACCACCGGGTCCATGCCGCGCCGCGGGTTGTCGCGCATTTCCATCATGACCTGCGCGGGCGTGAGTGGCACCGTCTGGTACGCGCGGCGCGACGTGGCGGCGTCGAATCCATCGGCCACCGCCACGATCTTGCTGAACATGCTGAGCGAGCGCTCGCGAATGGGACGGGGATAGCCGGTAAGGTCGATCTTCATGTGGTGCTCGTGCGCCACGATCATCGCGCGGTACGGCAGCTCCTGCTGCCCGCGCAACTGGAACAGGGCGAGGGCACCCAGCCACGGGTGCGCGGCGATGAGCCGCCACTCGTCGTCCGACAGGCCACCGGTCTTGTTGAGCACCTCGGCCGGCACGCGTGACTTGCCGATGTCGTGAAACAGCGCAGCCATCCCCAGGTCGTAGAGCTGGATCTTGCCAAGCCCCAGCCGCTTGCCCAGCGCCACCGAAAAGATGCACACGTTCACGCTGTGCGTGAACGTGTACTCGTCGTAGTCGCGAATGGTTGTGAGGCCAATCAGCGACGCCTCCTCGTTGAGGATCTGGTCAACGATGCCCTGCACGATGCGCTTGATCTTCTTGATGTTCGGGCTGCGGCCCAGCCGCACCGACGTCATCAGGTCCTTCGTGACCGCCACGGACTGGGCGTACGTCTTCTTGGCCACTTCCTTGGACTTTTCGCGATCCTCGGGATCCACCTGCTGCGCCATGGGCTCGCCGATCTCGAACACGTCGAGCTCCTGCTGGGTGAGCTTGGCACGCAGGTCTTCGAACCGCGTGGCCGGCGGGTCCGCTGATGGCACGTTGAGGAAGGCGAGAAAACGCTGCCATTCCTTGAGCGTGGGAGTGCGCTGGAGATGCAGGCTCCCAATGCCGAGGGCGCGAAACACCGAGAGGAGGTGGCTGAAACTGGCGTAGTTGTCCAGGTCCAGCCGGAGCCGCACGGCATTGATGAACACGAACTCGCCCGACACGCGCATCTCGAGCTCGTGCTCGTGATCCAGCAGCTCACGGGTGAGCGTGGTGAGTTCCTCGGCTGCGTTCTGGACCGCGGCGTTCTCGAGCGGATACAGCCGGATGGCGCGCAACGCTGCGTAGAAGGACAGAATGAGCCCCTTGCCCGCGCGCCGGATGAAGGCGTCGCCCCCCGCCTCGACGGACGATCCACCGTGCGGCGTGGGCCGCGCGCCGGTCGTTGCCGGCACCACGTAGGCGCCCGACCCGCGAAGATTGGGCCCTGTCATGTCGCGCCGCCGCGCAGTGCACGGCTCACGGCGTTGCGAACGACCACGTCCTTCTCCGCTGCCGCCTTCTGGAGTGCCGCCTGTGCGCTTGCCGTCTTCACGCGCCCCAGCGCAACGGCTGCGCACGCGCGCATCTCCGGGTCTTCGCGCCGACCGAACAGCGACTTGCCATTGAGGGTCGAATCCAGGAACACCACGCCGGATTCACCGCAGAGCGTTCCGTATGCCTCGAACACCGCCATCTTCTCCGTGAGGTCTGCCTCCCGCAACACCTTGCCCTTGACGATGGACTCGAGGCGTGGGAGCACCGGCCGATAGGCCCGGCCCTGGAGTGCACGCACTGCCGCCACGCGCACGTCCCGCTCCACGTCCTCCACCGCGCGCTCCAGCGCCTGCAGTGCGCCGGGTGACCCGATCTCCGTGAGCGCCTGCACGGCCGCGAGACGCAGCGTGGAATCACCCTCGGTCAGCAGCCTGGCAATGGGCGCAACAGCAGCGGCGCTGCCCAGCGCACCCGCCCGCCGCACCGCCTCCAGCGCCACGTGCGGCGTGGGGGAGAGAATCAGCTTCACCAGTTCCGACGTGTTCTGCGACGCCAGCCGCGATGCCGCCTGCTCGAGCAACGGACGAAGGCGCACATTCTGGAGGCGACCGAGCCAGTCCAGCACCGTACCAAGCGCCGGCCCGCGCAGCTGCTCGAACAGTTCCAGGACGTCTGCGGACGCCGGGAGCTCGGGCGCCTCGTCCAGCGATTGCAGCAGCTGCGACAACGCCTCCGGCGCGCTCAACCGCGACGGCAGCATGGACAGCCTGTCACGTTGCGGCGGTTCCAGTTCACCGGCGCGCTGCGCCGCCACGAGCGATTCACGCACCAGGTACGCCACGTTGGTGAACTGCCCAGCCGAAAGCATGTGCAGCATGAGGCTGTCGAGCACGTCCGACACTTCGTCGCGGATGGCCGGCTCGGTCTGTTGCTCGAAGATGTCGAGCAGCACACTCACCACGTTCTTGCGGAGGTCGATCTGGTATTCGCGCGCGACCTCCGACTGCAGGTACTCGATCTCCTTCTCGTCCAGGAAATACAGCGTCCCGTCGAACTCGGACATGTTCACGACGCCGCTGCGCGATGGCGAGCTCTCTTCCTCTTCCACCGACTCGCGCGGGTCTTCGTGCGACTCGGCCAGTGCCTCGCCGCCATCCTCGAGCGGCGCAGTGGCTTCCTGGGAGAGGTCCACGTAGCGGTAGCGCAGGCAGACGAAGTCGCCCTGCCAGAGCATCGTCAACAGGTCGTCCTCGTCCGGCGACGCCTTGCGCACGCGCTGGAGGATGCCCAGCAGCCGGTCCAGCTCCTCACCCTCGAAGCCGCGCAACATGCGCAGCTCGCGTACGCCGTCCTTGTAAAACAACCAGGGGAGGCTGTCGCTTCCCCTGGTGTTTTCCTCGAGTACCGTGTCGCCCTCCCACTTCACCTCGTTCTCGGTGAACGTGAGGGCGAGCTCGTCGACGTGCTCCCAGATGGGAAGAAACCCGGCCCGGAGCGCATCGTGCGCACTCTTGTAGACCGGGTTGTTGGGGAGGTAGAGCTGGTGCGCGCGGGCCGCCTTGCCGAACAACCGCAGGAGTTCCTCGACGCGCTCGCGCTCGAACGGCGCCCGTTCCAATACGTTCGGCGTGAGTTGGGTCGGGGGAGTCGTCACCCGTCCAAGATACCCATTTCCATCACCTGCGCCACATCCTTGTCACCGCGACCGCTGACGCAGAGCAGAATGACATCGGACGGCGACCAGCGTGCGCGTTCCCGTGTGATCCACGCCACAGCGTGCGCAGGCTCCAGCGCCGGGATGATACCTTCCAGGCGGCTCAGCGTCTGAAATCCGTCCATGGCTTCGTCATCGCGCACGGACACGTACAGCGCGCGGCCGGTATCCTTCAGGTACGAATGCTCCGGCCCCACCCCCGGGTAATCCAGTCCGGCGGAGATGGAGTGCGCCGGATGCACCTGCCCCGCGTCGTCCTGCAGGAGGTAGCTCAGGGCACCGTGCAGCACGCCGGGCGTGCCGCGCGTGAGCGACGCCGAGTGCCGCTCACTGTCCAGGCCCTCGCCCGCTGCTTCCACGCCCACCAGCTCGACGCCCTCATCGGGCACGAAGGCGTGAAACACCCCCATGGCATTCGAGCCCCCACCTACGCACGCCACCACGCTGCGGGGCAGCACACCCGTGCGCTCCAGCACCTGTGCACGCGCCTCGACGCCGATGATCGCCTGGAAGTCGCGCACCATGCGGGGATAGGGTGCCGGACCCACGACTGACCCGATGATATAGTGCGTGTTCGTCACGTTGGTGACCCAGTCGCGGATGGCCTCACTGGTGGCATCCTTGAGCGTGCGGGTTCCGCTGGTGACGGGAATGACCGTTGCCCCCATGAGCCGCATGCGGAAGACGTTGAGCGCCTGGCGCCGCATGTCCTCCTCCCCCATGTAGACCACGCACTCGAGTCCATAGCGCGCGCACACCGTGGCCGTGGCCACACCATGCTGGCCGGCGCCTGTCTCGGCGATGATGCGGGGCTTGCCCATGCGTCGTGCGAGCAGCACCTGACCCACCGTATTGTTGATCTTGTGCGCTCCGGTGTGGTTGAGGTCCTCCCGCTTGAGCAACACGCGCGCGCCCACGAGCTCGGACAGGCGCGGCGCCTCGCTCAAAGGGGAAGGCCGCCCCACATAGGTGGCAAGCATGAAGGACAGCTCCTGCCGGAACGACGCATCCTCCTGCGCCGTGGCATACGCGCCCTCAAGCTCGTCCAGCGCAGGGATGAGTGTTTCCGGGACGTACTTGCCCCCGAACTGCCCGAACCGATCCGACGGATGTACCGATATGCTCATGAGCTGACTCCACAGGTCCGTGCAGCCGCGATGAACGCGCGCACGAGCTTTTGATCCTTGATGCCCGGCGACGACTCCACTCCGGACGACACATCCACCACCAGCGGCGAAACGTAGTCGATGGCCTCCGCCACGTTCTCCGCCCGCAGTCCACCGGCGAGGATGATGCGATGACCCGACGCCATGCCGTCGAGCGACTCCCCCAGCTGAAGCCAGGGAATCGTCAGTCCGCTGCCGCCCAACCGGCCCGGCGCCAGCGCATCGACAAGCAACGCATCGGCACTGTCTGCAAGTTCCTCGTCGGCCTGCGTCAGCACGCCTGTCGCCGTGCGAACCACGGCCCACACCTCGAGCCCCGTTGCAGCCCGCACGGCGGCGATGCGCTCCGGATCGCTCGCGCCGTGCAACTGTAGCACGTCGAGTCCCACATGGGATGCAATGTCGGCAATCGCGGATGAAGCCTGCGCCGCAAACACACCCACCTTGCGGGCCCGTCGGCCGGAGAGCGTGGCCCGCGCCTCATCGGGTGAGCGCTCGCGCGGTCCGCCGGCGAAAATCACCCCGAGATACGACGCGCCGGCCGCATCGGCGAACTCGGCGTCCACCGAGCGCGTGAGTCCGCAGATCTTCACTTCAGCGGGCACGCGCGCTCCGTGGCACGCCGGCGATGGCGCGCGTTGCCGACACCGGGTCACTCGACGCCGAGAGGCTCGATCCCACGAGGACCGCATCCGCGCCTACCCTGGCGTAGCGCTCCACGTCGGTGCGCGACGACACGCCGCTTTCCGCAATGGCCACCAC
>JAYVNZ010000317.1:0-2639 GCA_043758185.1 Gemmatimonadaceae bacterium
CGCGCCCCACGATACGCTGGGGACGGAACGTTGACGGACGCGCCCCGCGTGACGGTGATCCTGAATGGCATCGTCGTGCAGAACAACGAAGTGATCCGCGATCGCGCGCGCATATCGCCGGCTGCGGCTGCACGTCCCATGCAGGGGCCGATTCAGCTCCAGGAGCATCACCATCCCGTGCGGTATCGCAACGTGTGGGTGCGCCGCATTCCGGAGCGACCGGAGCCTGGCCCGGACTACGTGCCGTCGCCGGCGTGACGCACGACATCCACAGTCAAGCGCGCACTACCTCGACGGAGCGACGATGCAGTTCGGCGTGAGCACGTGGTTGTGGGCGTCGCCCCTGACCACCGAGGAGTTCGCGCGCCTAGCGGCGCGCGTCGCGGGGATGGGCTTCGACATGATCGAGGTGCCCATCGAGGCGACGACCGATCTTGATTACGCGCGTGCCGCGACGATAGCACACGACGTGGGCCTCAGGGTCAGCGTGTGCGCCGTGATCGGTCCGGACCGCGATCTCATCCACAGCGACGCGAACATCCGGGCGAATGGCATCGCCTACGTCCGGCACTGCATCGAGGCGGCGCATGTCCTTGGCGCGACGAACGTGCTGGGACCACTCTACAGCGCGGTTGGCCGCACGTGGCTGTCAACGAGCGAGGAGCGCAAGCGAAACGTCGACCTCCTGGTGACCCAGCTCTCCCAGCTCGCCACCCATGCGGCGAACCACGGTGTGGTGCTCTGCGTCGAACCGCTCAATCGTTTCGAGACGAGCTTCATCAACCTCGCCGAGCAGCTGATCGAGGTCGTGGATGCGGTAGACAATCCGGCATGCGGAATGTTGCTCGACACATTCCACATGAACATCGAGGAGAGGTCGCTGGGCGATGCCATCCGGGCGAGCGGCGCCCGGCTCAAGCACCTGCATGCGTGCGAGAACGATCGCGGCGCGCCCGGCTCCGGCCACGTGCCCTGGCAGGATGTCGCAAATGGCTGCCGAGCCATCGGGTATGACGGTCCCGTCGTCATTGAATCGTTCACCAGCGAGCTGAAGACAATCGCGCGCGCCGCGGCGATCTGGCGGCCGCTCGCCAACTCACAAGACCAGTTGGCGAGCGAGGGACTGCGGTACCTGCGTGCCCTGTTCGCGGATCCGGCAGTGGCCCTGGACGGTCGCTAGCGGCAGGCTTTTCCGTTCTGCGCGAGACCCCACGCCATCGCGTTCCCATACAGCTGGAGGATGACCGGCTCGGCATACATCATCCCGCCATGCGCCAGCGCGGAATAGAACACGTGGCCCTTTCCGACACAGTGCCACCAGGCGAGTGGATGGTCGTCGCCCATCGTGGCACTGCCGGGCTTGTAGCTCTTCTCGTCCGCGGTGATCAGGATGTGAAACCCGGGCAGGCTGCGTGGGTTCGAGGCGAACGAGTAGAACTCGTCCCAGCGATTGAAGACCGCCGGCAATTCTCTGGTCAGTGGGCTCTGCGGGTCTTCCACGTGCGCGTCGCCGAACTGCTGGGGCGAGTGGCTCGTGAACTGGGCGCCGAGGAGGGTCTCGATGTACCATGGCCAGTCGGCGAGCGAGCTCCGGCCATTGGGCGGGTTGTATTTCGGGTCGCCACCTGCGCCATGCGTGCCCACGTACGACCCACCGTTCTCCAGCCAGGTCTTGAAGGCGTCACGCTGTTGGGGAGTCAGGACGTCGCCGCTGTTGTTGTTCCAGATCACGAGCTTGAACCTGGAAAGCTGTTCCCTGTTCATGACGGCCCCGTTTTCCGTGACGAAGTAGGGATAGCCACGTTCGTGCGCGATGGCCGCCAGCGCCGCGTTGGACGCCTGGACACCGGCCTCTTCACGGAAGCCATTCGTCTTGGAGAAGATGAGTACACCGCCAGACTTCAGGTCAGTAGGCAGCACCGGCGGAAGTGTGTCGTATGTCGGCACGACGAATCCTGCGCCCCCGCGCCCACGACCGGGTGCGCCGAGTGCGCCCGGAGTGCCCGGAGTGCCGGGCACCTGGGCAGGCAGCGCGAACGCACCGGCCATCACGACACCCCCAATCAACAGCGCCAGTCCGGTTTTCATGAGAGCGCCTTCCGAAGGTTGCTGGCGCTCAACCGCATGGCTTCCAGCGAACCGGTATCGGGCGCGGTATCCTGCTCGATGAAGTAGTGCTCGAGCCCTGTCTCCGCGGCGTGCTGGAAAATGGGCCGATAATCGATGTCGCCAAGGCCGACCGGGACGATCTTCGCCGCGCGCTGGCGCTCGCCCTGCGACGTCAGGCCGCTCAATGCCGCCAGCCCTGCCATGTCCTTCACGTGCCACAATGGAAAGCGCCCGGGATGCTTCGCGAAGAGCCCGAGGATGTCCTGGCCCGCCACACGCGCCCAGCCGATGTCGAGCTCGAATACCACGGCCGATGGATCGGTGCTCGCGAACAGCAACTCGAACGGCGTGGATCCATCCGCGAATGGCTCGAACTCGCCTGTGTGATTGTGGATGAGGACCTTGATGCCGTGGGCCTTGGCCGCGGTGCCAACAGCGTTCAGCATGTCCGCTTGGCGCTTGACCGTGTCCATCGTCATGGGCGGCGGCGCGAAGCCGCGACCGCCGCCGGGCGGTCCACCCGGCGCACC
>JAYVNZ010000318.1:0-4313 GCA_043758185.1 Gemmatimonadaceae bacterium
GCCGCGGGGTTCGCAAAGCGAATGGCGCCCCGTGGATCCACTATGACGATGCCGTCCGCGAGGCTCTCGATGATTGCGCGCAGCTGGCTCCACGGTGCAGTGCCTGCAGGAGCGGGTCGTTGCGGGCTGGTATCGGGCATGCTGGATCCCCTGGGGGTCGGCGGAAGGATCGCGTCGATGCGGGGTACTGGGCTAGTCCTGGGTGCTACCGGCGGGACGATCCGCACGTCGCCCGGCTGGCGCATTACCACCCCGAAGGTAATCATTGGAAACCATGCGCGACGACGCCGGAGCCCCCGAGTCCAAGTACCTGTTGAGGTTGTTTGTCACGGGCGCCAGTACCCGTACGGCAACAGCCGTCAGCAACCTGCGCCGCATCTGCGAGCAGGAACTGCAGGGCCAGTTTGACCTGGAGATCATCGACGTGCTCGAATTCCCGGAGCTGGCGGAGAACGAGAAAATTCTCGCCACGCCAACGCTCATCAAGGCCCTTCCGCTTCCGTTGCGCCGCGTGATCGGGGACCTGTCGAATACTGAAAAGGTGCTGATGGGGCTGGAAGTCCAGCCATCGCGTTCCGAGCCCGATGTCGCGGAGGGCACGCCGTGAACCCGGGGCGTGTGCAGACGCAGGTGGAGAAGATCGCCACGGGCATCTCGAGCTTCGACATCATCGCGAAGGGTGGCTTGCCACGGAATCGGACGACGCTCATTTCCGGCACGGCGGGGAGCGGAAAGACCATCTTCGCCGTCCAGTTTCTCGCGGCGGGCATCGAGGCCGGGGTGCCTGGCGTGTTCGTGACGTTCGAGGAATCGGCGAGCGACATCCGCAAGAACATGTTGAGCTTCGGCTGGGACCTGGAGCGCTGGGAGGCCGAGGGCAAGCTGGCGTTCGTGGATGCGTCGCCTGATCCCACCGTGGACACCATCGAGGCCGGCAGCTTCGACCTGGGCGCACTGATGGCTCGCGTGCACCATGCGGTGCGCAAGGTGAAGGCGGAGCGCGTGGCCGTGGACTCGCTGGGCGCCGTGTTCTCGCAGTTTTCCGACCAGTCCACCGTCCGCAGTGAACTCTTTCGCATTGCCTCCGCACTCAAGTCCATTGGCGTCACCGCCGTGCTTACGGCCGAGCGAACCGAGGACTACGGTCCTGTCGCGCGATTTGGCGTGGAGGAGTTCATCGCGGACAACGTGATGATCCTCCGCAACGTGCTGGAGGATGAGAGCCGGCGCCGGACCATCGAGATCCTGAAGTTCCGCGGCTGCGATCACCAGAAGGGTGAGTATCCCTTCACCATCGTGCCCAACGGCGGTGTGATCGTGATCCCGCTGTCGGCCATGCACCTCAGCATGAAGTCGTCGAACGTGCGCATCTCGTCCGGCAATGCTGCACTCGACGAAATGTGTGGTGGTGGACTGTTCCGGGATTCGGTAACGCTCGTATCGGGGGCCACGGGCACGGGCAAGACGCTCACCGTCACGCAGTTTCTCCAGGGTGGCGCCACCAACGGCGAGCGATGCCTGCTGCTCGCGTTCGAGGAAAGCAGGGACCAGCTTGGGCGCAACGCCATTGGCTGGGGCGTTGACTTCGAGGAAATGGAGCGGAAGGGACAGCTGCGCGTCGTGTGCGACTATCCCGATATTTCCGGGCTGGAAGATTGGCTCGTGACCATCCAGGCAGCCATCCGCGACTTCAAGCCGCAGCGCGTGGCGCTGGACAGCCTGTCGGCGCTGGAGCACGTGGGGTCAGCCAAGGCCTTTCGCGAGTTCGTGATCGGACTCACGTCGTTCATCAAGCACGAGGAGATCACGGGACTGTTCACGTCTACCACCGCGAGCCTCATGGGCGGTGACTCGATTACCGAGACGCACATCTCCACGCTCACCGACTCGATCATCCTGCTGCGGTACGTGGAGATGTTCGGGGAAATGAAACGTGGCCTGACCGTGCTCAAGATGCGCGGGTCGGCGCATGACAAGGCCATTCGCGAGTTCACCATCGAACAGGGCGGGATGCGGATGGGCCGCCCGTTCCGGAATGTCACCGGCATCCTGGCCGGAACGCCCATGTATGTCTCGCCGTCGGATCTCGAGCGTGTCTGGAGCCAGGTGGAGGCGGATGCACCGGCGCAGTGACCCGCACACCTCCACCGTGGCTGCGGTCAGAACACCGGCCCGTCGCTCGTGATGATATTCAGTCCCCTGGCGCGCAGCAGTGCGTTGAACGCGGGAAGATCGACGCGCAGCACCTGATCCAGCGCCGCGCGGGTGTCGCGCACGTCCTTCGCCAGGATGACCTGCACGTCGCGCTGTGACGCCGTGGGCGGAAAGTCCGACGAGGCAACGCCCCCGGCGAGATAACTCAACTGCCCGGCGGTCTTCACCGGCCAGCGCACCTCATCCTGCCCTCGGCCGGTCATGCGCAGGTCCACGAGGCGGCTCTCGATGTCCATGAACTTCTGCTCGAGCGAATCACCCGCTGTGCGCAACTCGGGGGAACGCAGTGCCTGGATCTGGACACGGATGCGCTCTACCTGGTTGAGCATCTCGAGCGATGCGGCGTGATCCTTCTGGAGCGCAAGGAGTGCATCGGTGGACGCGCGAATGTCCGCGAGGGTCTCCGTCTGGTTGGGATCGCGACGGACTTCCAGCGGCTGCGAGAACGCCTGTCCCGCAGCCGAGAGCTTCACGGTATACCGGCCCGGTGGCATGAGGACAGCAATCGAGCCCGCGCCCGGTACGTCGCGCGTGCTGTCGGCGTTCATGGTGAATTCCGCGTCGAAGCTGGGCTTGGTGCGGAGACGGGCAGGCTTTGGCGTGGTATTGCGCAGGTCCCAGTACGTACGGTTGAGGCCAGCGCGTGTGGTGGAGTCCGTGATGGTGCGCACGCTACGGCCAGTGGTGTCGAGAATATCGATGGACACACGCGTCGCCGCCTTCAGCCAGTAGTTGATCGCCGCGCCATACGGCGGATTGGAGCCCGCAGTAGGATCGTCGTTCGACGCATAGTTGCCGGTGACCGTGGTGAAGCGATACGCGGGACGTGGCGCGAAGAGGTGCGCATTCGATGCGGTGACGTCGGGCGTGAGCTTCTGCAATGGTGACAGGTCGTCGAGGATAAAGAAGCCTCGGCCATATGTGCCAACGACGAGGTCGTTGAACTGCTCCTGAATCGTGAGGCCATAGACAGGCGCGGGCGGCAGGTTCGACTGGAGCGGCTGCCAGTGCCCGCCGTCATCGAAGGACACGTAGAGCGCGTGCTCGGTGCCGAGATAGAGCAGGCCTCGCCGAACGGGGTCCTCGCGGATGATGTGGGCGTAGCTGAGCGGGCCTTTCGGGATTCCATTGATGATGAGCGTCCAGCTCCGGCCGAAATCGGTGGTCTTGTAGACCCACGGATTGCGATTGTTTTCCTGGTGCGCGTCCACGATGAGGTATGCGCTCGCCGCGTCGTAGCGTGACGGCTCGACATGACGGATGGAGCCCCACGCGGGATACCCGGGAATATTGGCCGACACGTTCGTCCACGACGCACCGCCGTTCTGCGTGACGTGCACCAGGCCGTCGTTGCTTCCCGTCCAGATGATGCCCGCGCGGACGCGTGATTCCGCAATGGCATACACGACGTCCGCGTACTCGACACCGATGTTGTCCGGGGTGAGTCCGCCGGAAATTTCCTGCTTCGACTTGTCGTTGCGCGTGAGGTCGGGGCTGATCACCCGCCAGGTCCTGCCGCCATCCGTGCTCATGTGCACGAACTGGCTGCCGGTGTAGATGCGATTATGGTCGTGCGGCGAAATCGTGAACGGCGCGTCCCACACGAAGCGATACTTCACCTCGGCCGCGGAGTGACCCCCCGTGCTCAGCGGATACACCTCCACGTTCTGCCCTTGCCGCGTGCGGAGGTCGTACCGCACCACGATGCCGCCTCGCGAGCCGGATCCGGAGGCAGTGGACCAGATGATGTTGGGGTCAACGGGATCCGGAGTGGCCCACCCGCTCTCGCCACCTTCCACCCCGTGCCACTCGCTCCGCGTGATCTGCGTGCCGTTGCGGCTGTTGCTCGGTCCACGGTATGACGGGCCGTCCTGCTTGTTGCCGTACACGAAGTAGGGAACACGCGTGTCCGTGGTGACGTGGTACATCTGCGCGATGGGCAGGTTCTGCCGAAGCCAGCTGCGTCCGCGTGTGGTGGAGATGGACACGCCGGCGTCGTTCGCCACCGCCATGCGATTGGCATTCGTGGGATCGATCCACATGTCGTGATTGTCCCCGCCCGGTGAGCCGAGCCTGTTGGGGCTCAGGCTGTCGCGGTC
>JAYVNZ010000319.1:0-4506 GCA_043758185.1 Gemmatimonadaceae bacterium
ATCGATGCGCGCTGCCGACTGCCAGGTGCTGCGCTGCCCGTCCGATGCGACAGCAATGACGCGCGCCGGAAGCGCACTGCCCTGCACCGCCGCAGCGGCACGGCGAAAGGCCAGCGGCAGGTCGCCCGCCCCCTGCTCCGGCGCGAGTCGCGCGACCTCCGCGAGCAGCGCGTCGCGCGACCCGCCGCGTACGCGTCCGTTGGCGGTCACGAGCCAGAGTCGATCCTCCGGCGTGGCAGCGGTGATGACGCCACGCGCGGCATCGCGGAGCTGGTTGAACACCGGCGCACCATTGCTCACGGCAGTGGTGGAGACCGAGTTGTCGAGCACGACCGCCAGGGCCGTTGGACCGTGACCGGCACCGAAGCCTGCGAGGTAGGGCCGCGCGGCGGCGACGGTGAGCGCCAGCACCAGCAGCACGCGCAGGAGCATCAGCAGCAGGTTGCGCAGCCGCAGCGAGCGGCTGTGCTCCATCTCGGCGCGCTGGAGGTAGCGTGCGGCGGGAAAGTCCACGCGCGTGGCGATGTTGCGCCGGAGCAAGTGCAGCAACAGTGGCACACCGGCGGCCGCACCGAGGAGCAGATAGAGTGGCGCGAGGAACATCATGGGCGACGTTGGCGCGCGTCGAATGCACGCCGCAGCGGCACGGTGTACGGCTGATCCGTGAGCACCAGCTCGTGCGCGGCGCCCATGGCGGCGAGGGCTTCGCGCCATTCCGTGAGCACCTCCGCGACGGTGTCACGGTAGGCGGCGCGGACGTCCGCCGCCGCGGCGGCCACGGCGAGCGACGATTCCGGATCGGTGTATTGCGCCTCACCGCTCATGCCGAAGTCGCGCTCCGCCGGGTCCATCACGTGAAAGACAATGACGTCGTGGCCACCAGCGCGCAGTCCGCGCAGGGCGGTGAGGACCGGTTCGGGATCGACGAGCAGGTCGCTGACGAGCATCACCATGCCGCGGCGCGTGACGAGCCGTGCGGCTTGCGCAAGTGCCGTCGCGAGCTCGGACGCGCGTCCACCTGCAGGCTCGGCGAGCGCGGCGATGAGGCGTCGCCATTGCGTGGATCGCGCGCTGGGGCGGACGCTGCTGCGCACCACGTTGTCGAAGCGGATGAGGCCGACCGCGTCGCGCTGCCGCAGGAGCAGCAGCGCCATGGCGGCGGCGAGCTGTTCGGCGTACACGCGCTTGGTGAGCCGGCCCGCGTCGCCCTTCCACTCCATGGACCGGCTGACGTCGAGCACGAGGGTGGCGCGGAGGTTGGTCTCCTCCTCGTACTGCTTGACGACCCATCGGTCGGCACGTGCGGCAATCTTCCAGTCCACGTACCGGAGGTCGTCGCCAGGTTGGTAGGGACGATAATCAGCGAACTCCACCGAGAACCCCTTGCGGGGCGACCGGTGGAGACCGCTGAGGAAGCCATCGACGATCCAGCGAGCGACGACTTCGATGTGGCCCAGGGTAGCCAGGGCGGCCGGATCGAACTGATCCGCGCGTTGGGTCGACTCCATTGAGGCGGAAACTAATCCGCGTCGGACAGTCTGACAGTCTGACCCGCCGGCCGGCTGCGCCGGCGGCTCGTCTGACAGCGGGTCAACTGCAGTCGATCAGCGCACATACGGTCGGCTACGCTGGGTAACGTCTCTCGCGGAGCGAGAGAATGAGGCGGGACAGCATGCGCTTCATTGCTTCATTGGCATCTTGAAGGGAAGCCGTGGCCTCCGCATCACAGTATTCGAGCGCAGACGCGAGTTCCAGCTGGAATTCCAGCTCGCTCGCTGAGCCCATCGCGATATACAGGTAGGCCACGAGCTCCTTGTCACCGCGGCGGCCGCAACCCTCGGCGATATTGGAGCCGATGGAGACCGCGGCCCGGCGCATCTGAGAGGTGAGCCCGAACCGCTCGTGCGGCGGAAAGCCGGCGGTACTGGCATAGACAAGCTGTGCCAGCTCGAGCGCCTTGCCGTAGACGTGTAGGTTCTTCGCGCTTTGCACAGCGTGAATGTCGGCGTGTGATGCCCACCGGCCATTACCATTCCGCCACCGCCCGGACCACTCACCCGCACGAGCCGTCCTTCGGTCTGTTGACCCGCTGTCAGACGAGGGCGGCGGCGCAGCCGCTCGCCCGGGTCAGACCGACCGACTGTCCGACTATATTACAGGGCTATCACCCAATCCCGCTTCAATGAACCTGGACCATATCCGCAACTTCTGCATCGTCGCCCATATCGACCACGGGAAGTCCACCCTGGCCGATCGTCTCATCGAAGAGACGGGCATGCTCCAGAAGCGTGAAATGAAGGCCCAGGTGCTCGACACACTCGACCTCGAGCGCGAACGCGGCATCACGATCAAGCTGAACGCAGTGCGCATGACGTACACCGCCGACAACGGACAGGAGTACGAGCTCAACCTCATCGATACGCCCGGCCACGTGGACTTCACCTACGAGGTGTCGCGCTCGCTGGCCGCGTGCGAAGGCGCTGTGCTCGTCGTCGATGCATCGCAGGGCATCCAGGCGCAGACGCTCTCGAACCTGTTCCTCGCGATGGATGCCGGCCTCGAGATCATACCCATCCTCAACAAGATCGACCTGCCCGGCGCCGAGCCGGACCGGCGTGCGCAGGAGGTGTCGGACCTGCTGGGCTGCGATCCGGACTCGATCCTTCGCGTGAGTGCAAAGGCGGGCATCGGCATTCACGAGTTGCTCGAAGCCGTGGTGGCGGATGTGCCCGCGCCGGTGGGCGACGACGCGGCGCCGCTGCGCGCGCTCATCTATGACTCGTACTACGACAAGTACCGCGGTGCCATCCCCAGCGTGCGCGTGGTGGACGGCGTGCTGCGCAAGGGCACCAGGATCACCTTTGGCGCATCCGAGTCCGTCTACGAGGTGGATGAAGTCGGCTACAACCAGCTGCGCCAGGTGCAGACCGATTCACTGGGACCCGGCGAGGTCGGCTACGTCGTCGCCAGCGTGCGCTCGGTGAGCGAGACGCGGGCCGGCGACACGATTTTCGACGCCAACAATCGCGCGACCGAGGCGCTGCCGGGGTATCAGGAGGTACGGTCGTTCGTATTCGCCGGCATGTACCCCACCGATACGCAGCAGTACGAGACGCTGCGCGATGCGCTCGAGAAGCTGAAGCTCAACGACGCGTCGCTCAACTACCAGCCCGAGACCTCCACGGCACTCGGCTTCGGCTTCCGCTGCGGATTCCTCGGCCTGCTGCACATGGAGATCGTGCAGGAGCGCTTGACGCGCGAGTTCGACCTCGACCTCGTGCAGACGGTGCCGAGCGTGGAGTACAAGGTCTACAAGACCGACGGCGTGATGGAGCTGGTGGAGAATCCCGCCCTCATGCCGAACAGCGCGGTGATCGATCGCATCGAGGAGCCGTACGTGAAGGCGCGCATCATGGCGCCCGCGGATTACATCGGGCCCATCATGACGCTCGGCACGGAACGGCGCGGCGTGTACAAGAACATGACGTACCTGGACCAGCAGCGCGTCGAGTTCGACTGGGAGTTTCCGCTCGGCGAGATCATCCTGGATTTCTTCGACCGCCTGAAGTCGATCTCGCGGGGCTATGCGTCGCTTGATTATGAAATGCTCGAGTATCGCGCGAGCGACCTCGTGCGGCTCGACATGCTCATCAATGGCGACCCGATCGACGCGTTCAGCGTGATCTGCCACACGGACAAGGCGTACGACTGGGGCCGCAAGATCGCCGACAAGCTGAAGGAGCTCATTCCGCGCCAGCTGTTCGAGGTCATCATCCAGGCGGCCATCGGCACGAAGGTGATTGCGCGGCAGACCGTGAAGGCCGTGCGCAAGGACGTGCTGGCGAAGTGCTACGGCGGCGACATCAGCCGCAAGCGCAAGCTCCTGGAGAAGCAGAAGGAAGGCAAGAAGCGCATGAAGCAGGTGGGCTCCGTGGAAATACCGCAGGAGGCATTCCTCGCGGTCCTGCAGGTCGATTGAATGCGTTGTTCGACCCTCACGTGACCTCTTCGCTCGTCATCCAGACGTCCTTCCTGGGCGATACCGTGCTCACGACGCCCCTGCTCGCGCAGTTGGCGCGGCGCGGCGACGTGGACGTGGTCACCACGCCCGCGGCCGCTGCGCTGCTCGCGAACAATCCGGCGGTGCGCGCGGTGATCGTGTACGACAAGCGCGGCGTGCACCGCGGCCTGCAGGGCTTCGTCATGCTCGCCAGGCTTCTCCGGCAGACGCCGTACGACATGGCCTTCCTGGCGCAGGGGTCGTTCCGCAGCGCAGCACTCGCTCTCGCGGCTGGCGTGCCATCACGCATCGGCTTCGACACGTCGTCAGGACGCTTGCTCTACACACGCCGCGTGGCATTCCGCGAGGACCTCCATCATGCGGCGCGACTGCTGCGCCTCGCACGACCGAATGGTCGGCCCGCTGCGCCGGAGGAGCTTCGGCCCTTGCTGTACCCGGGCGACGCCGAGCGCAATGCGGTGGACGCGCTGCTGGCGCACCATGGC
>JAYVNZ010000320.1:0-5250 GCA_043758185.1 Gemmatimonadaceae bacterium
TACTTCGTGCAGCATCTCGACGCCACGGGCATGCAGTCCGAGTCGCCCGTCGAGTGGAGTCCCGAGCAGGTACTGGAGGCGGTGGAAGCGCGTACCCAGGTGGTCATCGAGGGACGGCCCGTCCACGTCGCGGCGCGGAAGTACGTGGTGAAGGGCGTGCGCGGACACGAGGTGCCGGTATTCCTGCTCGATACCAACCTGCCGGAGAACAGCGACTGGGATCGTACGCTCACGGACACGCTCTACGGCGGCGACGAGCACTATCGCCTCTGTCAGGAGATCGTGCTGGGCATGGGCGGCGCCGGCCTCCTGCAGTCCCTCGGCTATGACGGGGGAGTCATCTATCACCTGAACGAGGGCCACTCGGCGCTGCTCACGCTGCAGTTGCTCGAGCGACAGCTGGACGGTCGGCAGCACTTCCAGCTGGAAGACACGGATATGGATGCTGTTCGGCATCGATGCGTGTTCACCACGCATACCCCGGTCCCCGCGGGGCACGACAAGTTTCCGCTCGACATGGTGCGCAAGGTGCTGGGCGACGAGCGCGTCGCGCTGCTGGAAGGGAGTGGCGGGGTGTACGAAGGCATGCTGAACATGACGCACCTCGCGCTTCACCTCACGCGCTTCGTGAACGGCGTGGCCATGCGACACCGTGACGTGTCGCGCACCATGTTTCCCGACTACCCCATCAACTCCATCACCAACGGGGTGCACGCGACGACGTGGACGGGCCCCGAATTCGCAGAGCTGTTCGACCGGCGCATTCCGGAGTGGCGCCGCGACAACCTGTACCTCCGCTACGCGGTGAGCATCCCGCTCCAGGAGATTCGCGACACGCACGCGGTGAGCAAGGGCATGCTGCTGGACGAAGTGGCGCGGCGCACCGGCGTCACGCTCGACCCCAACGTGATGACCATCGGGTTCGCGCGACGCGCCACGCCGTACAAGCGCGCAGACCTGATCTTCTCGGACGTGGTGCGCCTTGCCGAGATTGCGCGCAACGTCGGAAAGATCCAGATCGTGTTCGGTGGCAAGGCGCATCCGCACGACGGGGGCGGCAAGGAGCTCATCAGGCGCATCTACGCGGCAGACGAGCGGCTGCAGGGACTCGTGGAGGTCGTGTACCTCGAGAATTACGAGATGGCGCTGGCGCACCAGATGGTGGCGGGCGTGGATCTCTGGCTCAACAACCCCATGAAGCCGCTCGAGGCATCCGGCACCAGCGGAATGAAGGCGGCCATGAACGGCGTGCCCTCCTTCAGTGTGCTCGACGGCTGGTGGGTGGAAGGACACGTCGAAGGCGTGACGGGATGGTCCATTGGCACACCCGACGCCGAGGGCGATCCGTCCAAGGACGCGCTTGACCTGTACGTCAAGCTGGAGCGCGTGATCCTTCCACTGTTCTATGGATTGCCCTTCGCCTACGCGGAAGTGATGCGTTCGGCCATTGCGTTGAATGGCAGCTTCTTCAACACGCAGCGCATGGTGCGACAGTACGTCCACAATGCGTATTTCCCGGATACGCTGCCTGCGGATGTCCGCGTCGAGGACACAGCGCTGTTGTAGTGGCGCGATTTGTCGTTCTGAGCGAAGCGAAGGACCTGCTTGTCATCTACCTGGAAGCAGGTTCTTCGCTGCGCTCAGTACGACAAGCTGGCTCTGAAATCCGAAATCGGAAATCCGAGGTCCGAGATCTGAGGTCCGAATCCGATGTCTGACATCGGGCGCCGCGCCACCAAGGTGTGCGCGTGGTGGGTTGTTCCCTTGTATGACGTCAGAAGCCGATGTGTGACATCCGACGTCACACCCTGCGTTTGACGTTGGGTGCGATGTTCGATGTCAGCCGTCTGCTTCTGACGTCACTCAAGCGACCGAAACCGATTCGGCTAAAACCAAGGGTGGCGCGGCGACCGATGTCCGACGCCTGAACTCCGCCGGCCGCTCTCCGACCTCCGGAACGCTGGCATCTACTCCCCGCCCAACCCATCTTCCGGCATGGCTGACACTCACGATACGCGCTACGCCTCGATGTCCGACGCGGAGCTGGCCGCGCTGGAGATGGACAAATCGTTGCCGCTCGACGACTGGATGGCCGTCGAGGCCGAGCGCGGTCGTCGCGCGAAGCGCCAGCCGGCCGCTCCTGCCGCGGCGCAGCCGGTATCCGACGACACGGGTATCGACGCGGGACTCGCCGAGCTGCGCGCACTGATGGTGCCGGGCGAGAAGCTCCTGGCGTTCGCCAGCCAGCGGCGGCTCTTCGCACTCTCGCACCGGAGGGCCATCGTCGGCGCCACGACCGGACGCTTCATCGCGCTCTATCGCGGGCTCCTCGGCGGATATACGCCGTTCGACGTACGCTGGCAGGACCTGAGCGATGTCTCCATTCGCGCCGGAACCTTTGGTGCGGACCTCACCATCGTGTCCATGACCAACGACGACCTCGGCTCACAGGAGCACCCGTCGTCTCGCATGACCTTTCACGGATTGGGCAAGCGCGAAGCGCAGCAGGTGTACACCATCTGCCAGGGGCAGGAGCAGAGCTGGCGCGAGAAGCGCCGCATTCGCGACCTGGATGAGTTGCGTGCGCAGTCAGGTGGTGTGCAGATCGGTGCACAGGCTGGCGCCGCGGGCTCCAGTGCCATGCCATCCGCCGGGGGCGACCCTGCGGAACGGCTGCGTCGTGCCAGGGAGATGTTCGACGCGGGCCTCATCACGGACACCGAGTACGAGTCCATCAAGGCGCGGGTGGTCGACGCGCTGTAGCGCCGCGCATCGAACTAGGCCGCGCTCACCGCCGGCGCGCCCGTCTCTACCTCCAGTTCGTAATCCTCGGTCTTCCGCACCGCGCGCAGCACCGTGTTTCCCGCCGCCACAGCGCCCAGCAGGATGTAGATGTAGAAGGTGTAGAAACGCCACCAGATGAGTGACGCGGCAAACAGCTGCACCGGAATGGCGTGGCCGAGCGCGGCGCGGAATGCCACTTCCACGGCGCCGCCGCCGCCCGGAGCGGGTACCACGGCCGCACCGTAGAGGAAGCCGAGCGGCCACAGGGCGAGCGGCGCGAGGGGCGCGGATGCGACGCTGGTGAGGACCAGCGCCGGCAGCACGGTGAGCCGGATGGCCACGTGCACGAACGACGCGAGAAACGCCCCGAAGGCAGCAGGGCGGTGAATCCGCTCCACCGAATCAACAGTGGCGCGCAGCTTCCGCAGCGCGCGCTGCACCGTGCGCCAGCGGCCGGCGTGCAACCGCAGGCGCCTCGCCCAGCGTGGGGGTGGGCCGTTTGCGTTGCGCCGGGAGAGAAACAGCGCGAGCGCCCCGATGCCCAGGATGACCGCCGCATACGCGCCCACCACGCTCACGAGCGTGACAAGCACAGAGCCCGCGTGCCGAAAGATCACCGCGACGCAGAAGACAACGGCCGCCAGCGACAGCACCTCGAGGAACAGTTCGGCGTAGAGGATCACGAGCACGCTGGACGACGGCAGGCCGGTCTCGGAGAGGACGAAGAAGCGTGCGGGCTCGGCACCACTGCGCGCCGGTGTGATGGCGGCGGCGAAATCACCGCCCAGGCACGTGCGTGCTGCCGCGGAGAGCTTGAGCCGGATGCCCGCGGCTCGCGCGCTCCACCGGATCTTGAGCGACCTCGCAAGGACTTCCACAGCGACGGCTGCCAATGCGAACAGGTGTGCACGCATGGGCAGTACCAGCGACGTGCCCTGCTGGGACCAGCCGAGAATCATGTAGATGGACACCCCGATCGTTGCCGCGAAGGAGAGTGCCGTGATCAGCCAGCGAGTCGGAGTCATTCAATCGGGGACAGAAACATCGGCGGAAGCTACCTGGCGGAAACCGTGGGGTCGACGATGGATTGGGGCGGAGTAGACCAGACCCGGTCCATCAGGGATACGCCGGCCTGCTCCCCTCCGCTGGGGCGCGGGGATTCCAGGGCGCGCGTGCACGCCTACAAGGGCTTCCTGGCCACCAGCTCCTGCGTGGGTGGAAAGATCCAGGGCGTCAGGCCACGATGTTCGATCGTCCATCCGGCTCGCACGAGGTCGCGCGCGTAGTCCCCCACGTACGCGATGTCGAGAATGCCCACCCTGCCACCCGGGCGTACCACCCGCACCATTTCCTGGATGGCGCGCGCGCGTTCGCTCACGCTCGACAGGTTGTGAACCGCCAGGCTGGACACCACGATGTCGACGCTCGCGTCAGTCATGGGCAGCTGGCGCATGTCGCCCGTCTGCACGACGACGCGATCCAGCACGCCCTCCGCCACGGCGTTGGCGCACGTGGCCTCCATGCTGTTCGCGTGCTGGTCCACCTGCGACCACAGGTCCACGCCGATCGCGTGCCCGTACCGAAGGCGCCTGGCTGCCCCGATGAGCAGCAGCCCGTGTCCGCACCCCACGTCGAGCACGGTCTCCCCTCCCACAAGGCCAAGCCGGTCCAGCAGCCTGTCGCGCGCGCGCAGCTTGCCGAACCGGCTGCTGGCGAGCATGAGCACCGCCGTAATGGCGAACGACGCGCCGGGCCAGAGCAGTGCAGTACCGAGCCGGCTACCCAAGGGGCCCGCCGCAGCTGCCAGCATGAGCCCTGCGCCGAGCAGGATGAGCGCCAACAACCCCATCGCGCGCACAACGCCCGGCGCATCGATACCGTAGTCCGCCCTGTGCAACGTCGGGAGTGCAGCCGGTGCAGTCATGACCCTCACGGGTAAATGTGCGGTACCACCGGAGGGGCGAACTTACGATGCGAATCACGATTGCGCACTACCGCAGGAGAAATTCGCCACACGCAACCGACCGGGCTCGATGCGGCCCTTTTTAGATGAGGGTTTGGTAAACTGGGGTTGTCACCGCTCGTCGTATTGATCCGGGACGGTGCTGGTATCACGAGGGCCCGTGAAGGCGCCGAGGATGCTCGGCATGCCGCCGCCGCGGGGAGCGACGCGGACGAGTGCGAACTGCCGTTTTCCTGGTCTCGCACCGCGCATGGAGTCGCCGGGACTCGGAATCCTGTGTGGCCAACGCAGCGAAAACACCCTTGCGCGGCGCCATGGCGATGGCCTACTTGGATGCCTCTGCCCCTCTACCGCCGGAGTTCCTGCATCGTGCTTCGCCATTTCGCTCGCGCCGCCATTGCTGGCGCGCTCGTCGCCCCGCTGTCCGCTCTTTCCGCACAACGGATCAGCCCCGCTCCTGCCAACGACACACGCCCCAGCATTCCCCTCCAGCCGGGGACGCT
>JAYVNZ010000321.1:0-5123 GCA_043758185.1 Gemmatimonadaceae bacterium
TCGAGTTCAGCAGCGAGATGTTTCGTCAGGTGCTGACGTTCAAGGTCAGTGGTCTCGCGGGAGATCTCGGCGGGTTCCTCTCGGGGCCGACGGCGCAGAACCTTCGGACGATGGATGAACTGCGCAAGGAGATCCCAGGGGCGGTCGCGGAAACAAACGCGCTGGTGACGAAGTTCTCGGCGTTCGTGAAGCAACTTGCGGATGCGGGGGTCTATCCGGTGATGCCGAAGGTGGTGAGGTAGCGTCGAGATCGTGTGAACGTACGGTGAGACCAACTACCGGCGCTCCCTCGAGACGGTCAGCAGGCCAGATTCCGGAACGCTACGGCCGGTTGGCCACGCGATGCAATGTGGCAACCGGTCCGAGAAGCGCCGGTGCACGGCGTTGTTCAGCGATCCACCATCCAATGCCTTGCGGCATGGCTCCTGCGGCGGTCATGATTAACGTGCGGACGTGGCCACGCCCAACGGTCGGCTCTCACTCCAGTAGATCCCTCGAGGTCATGCAACCTGTTCGCTTCATCGTGCCCCACTCCCTCTTGCGTTCGCGAATGACTGCCGCGGGATCGTCACGCGCGTGAGTGACCAGGTAGCTGACGCTGCGCGCAAGCCGGCGCTCGACGACCCCGCACGGCTGAGTGCGCTGCAACGGTCGGCGCTACTCGACACCCCTGCCGAGGAGCGTTTCGACCGAATCACTCGGCTGGCTTCCGCGGTGCTTGGCGTGCCCGTGACGCTGGTCTCCCTCGTAGACGACCACCGCCAGTTCTTCAAGAGCCAGCACGGCCTCCCTGAGCCGTTCGCCAGTCAGCGCGAGACACCGCTCACGCACTCGTTCTGTCAGCACGTCGTGTCGCAGGCGGCGCCCTTCATCGTGACCGACGCCCGCGAGCATCCGCTGCTGCGGGATAGTCGTGCCATCAGTGAGATGGGGGTCGTGGCCTACGCAGGTATTCCCATCCAGTCATCAGACGGACAGGTACTCGGCAGCTTCTGCGCAATCGACACGCAGCCGCACGAGTGGACGGAATCCGAGCTCGATACTCTGCGCCAGCTCGGTGAACTGCTGCGCACGGAACTCCAGCTGCGCGATGCGCTGTCGGACGCGGACCGCGCTGCGCGCGAGGCCGCGGTTGCGGCGGGCGAGAGGGCGGCGGTCATCGCGTCCAGCTCCGACGGCATCTATACCGTGGACACGAACGGGTTGTGCACCATGGTGAATCCGGCGGCCTTGAAGATCATCGGCTTCGCGCCAGACGAGGTGCTTGGTCGGAACATGCACGAACTGGTGCATGCTCGCTACGGGGACAGCACCCCGTTTCCCGAGGTGGACTGCCCGTTGTTCCAGGCGTTCCGGGGAGGCCGGTCGACGCACATGCATGACACGGTGCTGTGGCGGCGGGACGGAACGCCCGTGCCCGCGGATTGCACGTCGTCCCCGTTGCTCATCGACGGTGCGGTGGCCGGGGCGGTCGTGACCTTCCGCGACGTCACGGTGCAACGCCGGACCGCACACGCCATGCAGTTGCTCGCAAACGCGGGGGAGATGCTCGCGTCGTCGCTCGACCACCAGGTGACCCTGCGGGCGGCCGTGCACATGGCGCTGCCACTCCTCGGCGAAGTATGCGTTGTCCAACTCCGGGACGAGGCGGGCGCCGCAGAACTCATCTGCCGACACATTGACAGCGCGAAAGAGGCGCAACTCTGCGATCTGTTGGCAGACGCTGGCAGCGCGCTCCGCATGCCAGCCGATGGAGACGTGGGAGTGATCGCGCCCGCGCCAGCAGACCTCGCGGCATTGGGACTGGTGAACGTGATGATGGCTCCACTGCGTGTACCTCGCGGCCGCATCGGCACGCTGCTGTTCGCCTCCGGAACGCGCAACTATGATGGCTCCGACCTCTGGCTCGTGGAGGAAATGGCGCGGCGCGTCTCGTCTGCGGTAGAGAATGCGACGCTGTATCGTGCTGCACGGGCGGCGACCAGTGCACGCGATGAGATGCTTGCTGTGGTGTCGCATGACCTGCGCAATCCGGTGCACACCATCCAGATGGGCGCAAGTCTCCTTCTCGAGCTGCTCGACGAACAACCGATTGTCGATCCGGCGATGTTCGCAAGACAGATCGGCGCCATGCGCCGCTCGGCCTTGCGCGCTGACCGGCTCATCCGTGACCTGATGGACGTGACGCGTGCGGAGCGCGGTCGCCTGGATATCGAGCACAAGCTGGTGATCGTCAGTGGCCTGCTGCGGGACGCATTGCAGGGCATTGCATCGCAAGCAGATCAGCGCGGCGTGTCCCTAAGCGTCGAAAACGTAGACGAATCGATTTGCGTGACGGGAGATCATGGCCGGCTGCTTCAGGCCCTCGACAACCTGCTCAGCAACGCCATCAAGTTCACGCCGAAAGATGGACTGGTGACGCTGAGTGCGACCGCGGACGAACAGCACGTCTGCTTCGTGGTCCGGGATTCGGGGCCGGGCATGACGACGGAGCAGCAGGCGAACCTCTTCACGAAATTCTGGCAGGCTCGTCGCGGAGATCGTCGCGGCGTCGGACTCGGGCTGACAATCGTGAAGGGCATTGTCGATGCTCATGAGGGGACGATTACCGTGGAGAGCGAGCCCGCCCGCGGGTCCGTCTTCCGGATCCGCATGCCGAGGGCCTCGAGCAACGAAGGTGCAGTGGAGAAGGAAAGCGTGATGATGCGCGCGTCATGACCGATACCCATGCCGCGCCCGCAGAAACCGCCACCCAGGGTACGGCGCGCGCACGGATTTCCGCAACGCGGGCCGCGCTGGCAGACGCCGTCCGGCTTGCCGCGCTCGAGGCCACCGACCTGCGGAGCCCCATACGCGCGGAGGCCCTGCGCCCAATCGTACGGCTGGCATCGCGCGCACTGCGCGTGCCTGTGGCGCAAATCAATGTGCTCACGGCGGATTCCCAGGTACCGGTGGTTGCCTGTGCACCTCCGGCGCTGGGCGACTCCTTCGACAATCCGGTGGGTCTCGAGGCGTCGTATTGCCAGCATGTCGTTGTCTCCGGACAGCCGCTCCTTATTTCCGACGCGCGCATCCATCCGCTGGTGCGCGACAGCCTGGCAACGACCCAGAGTGGCATTGTGGCCTATGCAGGCGTTCCCTTGCATGCGCCTGCCGCACTCGGCGCAGAAATGGGAGGGCGGGTACTTGGCACCATCTGCGTCGTGGACTTTGCGCCACGCGAGTGGAGCGAGGACGATGTGCTCCTGCTCACCGATCTCGCGACTGCCGTGACCGCGGAGCTCGCGGTCCGGGCAGCAGCGGCGAACAGCGCAGCGCGTGATGTGGGAGCGGCGGCGGCCGAAGCGCTGAGAAGCGTCGATGCCGCGCTCGCAGAAAGCGAGGCAAGGTTCCGGACGATTGCGGACTCGATCCCGCAGCTCGCGTGGATGGCGGACAAGGACGCCATGATCTACTGGTTCAACCAGCGATGGTATGATTATACGGGGACGACGCTCGAGGACATGCGCGGGATGGGGTGGCAGGCCGTCCATCATCCCGATGACGTCGGCCGGGTCACCGAGAAGTTCCGGCAGTCCATCGCTGATGAGGAGCCATGGGAGGACACTTTTCCATTGCGCGCCAGCGACGGCTCCTGGCGCTGGTTCCTGTCACGAGCGCTGCCAGTACGCGATCCCGACACGAACGCCCTCAGCTGGTTCGGCACGAACACCGACATCACCGAGCGCATTGCGCGTGACGCCGAGCGCGAGCGGCTGCTGGCGTCGGAGCATGCGGCGCGCGTGGTCGCGGAGGAAGCCACGCTCGCACGGACGCGGTTCCTCGCGACAATGAGCCACGAGTTACGAACGCCGTTGAACGCCATCGGTGGCTATGCGGAGTTGCTTTCTCTCGGGCTGCGCGGACCGGTAACGGAAGCACAGCAGACGGATTTTCAACGCATCCGCCGCGCGCAGCAACACCTCCTCGCCATCATCAACGACATCCTGAGCTTCGCGAAGCTCGAGAGCGGCTCCGTCCAATTCCATCTGCGAGCGGTGCCCCTGTCTGTCACATTCCGTGAGGTGGCCGGGATGATTGCGACGGAGGCCGCCTCCAAGGGGCTGACGTTCGAGGTGGAGAATGTCGATACCCTCGTGGAAGTCCAAGCGGATCCCGGGCGCCTGAAGCAGGTGCTCATGAATCTCCTTTCCAATGCGGTCAAGTTCACGCCACCATCTGGTGCCGTGCGCCTGAGCTGCGACGTCGATGATCAAATGGTGCACATTCGAGTCTCCGATTCGGGCATCGGCATCCCCCCCGACAAGGTCGAGTCGATATTCGAACCGTTCACGCAGGTAGAAGGTGACTTTAATCGGAGTGTACAGGGCGCGGGGCTTGGCCTCGCGATCAGTCGCGAACTTTCCCGGGGGATGGGCGCGGAGCTTACCGTCATGAGCGAACCGGGTACGGGGTCGACCTTCGTGCTGACAATGCCGCGCGCTACCACGCCCGCACCGATCGACTCCGCCAGCGGACGTTTCCCGGGCGAAGCCGTGCGGGATTCAGTTGCTCCTGCGATCCGCCGTGCGACATTCGAGAGTCCCAGCGACCCCGTACTGGACGAATTGCGGCATCGGCTCCACAGCGGAAGCGTTGGAGACCTGCTGGGATTGCTCAACGCTCACACACACCACCGCTTCACCGGCCTGTATCGGTTCGACGGGACGGTGCTGCGGAACATCGCGCTCTACGATCGCGAGCAGCAGCAATCTCTTCGCGGGCCGGACAGCCCGCTCAGTGAGACGTACTGCTCGATCGTGGGAGCTACAGAGACGTCGGTCGCCATCCTCGATGCGAATGCAGATCCGCGCGCGGCAAACAATCCGGGACGAAATGCGGTGCTCTCGTACTGTGGTGCGCTGGTTCGCGACATGGCCGGTACGCCGATCGGCACGCTCTGCAGTTTCGACCCCATGCCGCAGCCCGTAATGGACAACGAGATCGCCCTGCTCGAAGCCACGGCACGTATGCTGGGCGAGGTGATTACCCGCGAATCGCAAATCGCGTCTCGAAGCTGAAGGAGGGGCAGAGTTCAACTTCCCTTTCCCGAATGCATTGGGAAGAATCAGGCGCGCGTCTTC
>JAYVNZ010000322.1:0-4927 GCA_043758185.1 Gemmatimonadaceae bacterium
GCGGCCTCGATGGCGCGCGCCGCGCCACCGAGTGCATCGACCTGCTCCAGCAGCGCCATTGCCTGCTGCTCGAGCGCTGTGGTCAGCGCCTCCACGTAATAGCTGCCCGCGAGGGGATCCGCCGTGAGGGCAGCGCCGCTCTCGTACCCGATCACCTGCTGCGTCCGAAGCGCCAGCGTGGCGGCGTCCGCCGTAGGCAGGGACAGGGCTTCATCATAGCCATTGGTGTGCAGCGACTGCGTTCCGCCGAGCACTGCGGACAGCGCCTGGATGGTGACGCGCACCACGTTGTTGAGCGGTTGCTGCGCCTGGAGGGTGACGCCGCCCGTTTGCGTGTGGAAGCGGAGGCGGCAACTTGCGTCACTCGCGCCGTAGCGATCGCGCATGAGGCGCGCGTAGATGCGGCGCGCGGCGCGGAACTTGGCGACTTCCTCGAACAGGTCGTTGTGCGCCGCGAAGAAGAACGAGAGTCGCGGCGCGAAGTCGTCGACGGCCAATCCCGCGTCGATGGCCCCGCGGACGTACTCCATGGCATTCGCGAACGTGAACGCCAGCTCCTGCACCGCTGTGGCTCCCGCTTCGCGAATGTGATAGCCGGAAATGGAAATTGGGTTCCAACTGGGCACCTCGCTGGCGCAGAAGCGGAAGAGCTCCGTGATGAGCGCGAGCGACGGCGTGGGCGGATAGATGTACGTGCCCCGCGCGATGTACTCCTTCAGGATATCGTTCTGGATGGTGCCGCTGAGCGACCCCCGGGAAATGCCGCGTTCCTCCGCGACCACGACATACATGGCGAGCAACGTGGCGGCCGTCGCGTTGATCGTCATGCTGGTGGACACCGTGTCGAGCGGGATGCCGTCGAGCAGGGCATGCATGTCCTCGACGGTGTCGATCGCGACGCCCACTCGCCCGACTTCGCCCAGCGCGCGCGGCGAATCGGAGTCGATGCCCATCTGGGTGGGCAGGTCGAACGCCACGGACAGCCCTGTCTGTCCCTTCTGCAGGAGCAGGCGGAAGCGGGCATTGGTCTGCGCCGCCGTGCCGAACCCCGCGTACTGCCGCATCGTCCACAGTCGTCCGCGATACATGCTGGGCTGCACGCCGCGCGTGTACGGATAGTGACCGGGATCGCCGAGGTCGCGCTCGTAGTCCAGCGGCGCGGGCCGGTAGACGGGATCGATGGGAATTCCGGAGGGGCTTTGGGCGTCGTCGGCCATGCACGGAAACCTAACGCGTCAGTCAGTCGGACAGTCGGACCCGCATCCGCGTCAGTCAGTCGGACAGTCGGACACGCATTGCGCCTGCGGCGCTCGCTCGTCCGACAGCGGGTCGATCCGTTCGACAGTCATGAGCTACACCACCGCGTCACTCGCCACACGACCCCCGTGTGTGGATCATGACCGAGGAACGGACAGACCCGCTGTCAGACAGTCAGACTGTCAGACCGTCAGACAGTTATCGCGCTTGCATGCTGCGCGAAGGTCTGCCTCGCCAGGTCCACGTCACGCGTGCTGCCAATGAAGAGCGGTACGCGTTGGTGCAGGTCGGTCGGCAGGATATCGAGGACGCGCTGGATGCCATCGCTGGCGGCGCCGCCCGCCTGCTCGCAGATGAACGCCAGCGGGTTGGCCTCGTACAGCAGCCGCAGCTTGCCGCCCGGCGCCTGCCTGTTGGCGGGATAGCAGAAGACACCGCCCCCGAGGAGATTGCGGTGGAAATCGGCAACGAGCGAGCCCACATAGCGCACGCTCAAAGGCGTCCGGTCTCCCTCGAGGCCGCGGTATTTCCGCATGAGCTGGCGGGTGCCCTCATCCCAGTGCGTCTCGTACGAATCGTTCACGGAGAGATACCGGCCCTCGTCGGGAATGCGGATGTTGGGATGCGACAGCAGGAATTCGCCAATGGAGGGATCGAGCGTGAAGCCGTGCACGCCGGTGCCGGTGGTGTAGACGAGCATCGTGCTGGAGCCATAGATGACATACCCCGAGGCGACCTGGCGGCGACCGGGCTGCAGCATGTCTTCCATGACGCCCTGGCGCCCGCGCGTGATCTTCTGCACCACGCTGAAGATGGTGCCCACCGGCACGTTCACGTCGATGTTGGAAGAGCCGTCGAGCGGATCGAACAGCAGGCAATATTTTCCGCAACGAAAGCCGTCGGGAATGGGGATGATGCCGGGCTCCTCTTCCGACGCCATGGCGCACAGCCGCCCACCGTGATCCAGCGCCTTGATGATGGTGTCGTTCGCGAACACATCGAGCTTCTGCTGAATCTCGCCCTGCACGTTCGAGTACTCGGTGGAGCCGAGGATGTCGGCGAGGCCAGCCCGGCGGACCTTGCTCGCGATCATTTTTGCTGCCAGTGCCATGTCGTAGAGGATGCCTGACAGCTCACCCGTGGCGTCCGGGTGCAGCCGCTCCTGCTCGATGATGAACCGGTCGATCGTGACGACGGACGTTGCCGTGTGCTGGACCACAGTCTTCCTCTACTATGCCGTGGGTGGAGACTCGGCGAGCCGCTGCCGGGCAAATGCGCGCGCGTCGGCCTCGTACGCATTGTCGGTGTACCCCTGACGCAGGCTGCGCCATACGTAGCGCAGCGGAAAGAATGCGTCGGACGCAAACTGCTGAACGTGCCTGAGCTCGTGCAAGAGCAGGTCCGGCGCGAGAGCGACGCCAGGCGCCACCCACACCGTGCGCCATAGTGTAATGCCCGACACGCTCGCGCGACCGAGGCACCATCCGCCGATGCGCACCGCGACGCCGCCGCGGCGCCAGGATGCTTCGGCAAGCTCGGGATATTGCGCAAGCAATTGCACCGGCAGCGTGAGCGGGGTGCCGACGATCCAGTGCAGGGCGCGCGACATCAGCATGTTGACTGCACCATCGTCACGTCCTGTCTGGGATGAACCACCGCTGGCCATGTGCGGTGACCTCGATGGCATGCGGGATGAATCGCAACACCACCGTGCCAAGCCGGTCCGTACGCAGCGTCACCGCGTGCGCGTCCTGCAATGCGGTCATGACATCCGGACTGGGATGTCCATATGCATTGTGCGCGCCCACACTCACGAGAGCGAGCCGGGGCTGCACGGCCGCGAGGAACTCCGCGGTGGTGCTGGTGGAGCTGCCATGATGCCCCACCTTGAGCACATCGGCGCGCAGTGCGTCGGGATAATGGGCCAGGAGCCAGTCTTCCTCCGCAGCCTCGGCGTCGCCGGTGAAGAGGATGCGCACGGCACCCATGCGCGCGATGAGCACGCTGCTCGCGAGGTTGGCATCAGTGAGGTGCGCCGCCCATGCCGAGTCCGGCGCGAGCGCCGTGAGCACGATGTCATCCACCACCAGTGAATCGCCCGGATGCACGCGCTGCCAGGGGATGCCATCGCGGGTCGCCTCGCTCAGCGCCGCCAGGTACGGCCCGGTGGTACCCACATAACCCGGGTCGAGGAATCGCGCGGGATGGAGCATGGAGAAAAGGGAGGCCGCACCCCCGACATGATCGGCGTGTGGATGGGACAGGACGAACAGCGCCAGCGCGCCGCCGCGATGTGCGAGATACGGCCCCACGGTATTCCGCCCCGCGTCGCCACCAATCCAGCTGCGCCCCGCATCGACCACAATCCAGCGGCCGCGCGAGGTCCGCAGCGCGAGGGCGTCCCCCTGCCCCACGTCGATCATGTGCAGTTCTGGCACGCCGCCCACAGGCGGCACCAGGGGTTCGATCACCAGTACCGCAACGCCGAGCGCAACGACCAGCAGCGGGCGTGCCGGATGCCGGGCACTGCAGGCGACGATCAGTGCGACTGACGCCACGCCCGCGGCAATGGCGCCGAGCGTACTGGGGAGTACCATCGGTGCGGCCCAGGGTACCGCGGCTGCCGCGCGCGCAATGCTATCGAACGCCGCCAGCAAGGCATGCGATGCATCCGCAGTGACGCGTTCGACGCCGAGCAGCGGAATCGCCATGGCGAGGAACAGGAGCGGCTGAAGCAGCGCCATGACCGGGTCGGCCGCGAGGTTCGTGATTGGCCCCAGCAGCGATACCCTGCCAAATGCCCAAGCCACCAGCGGCGCGGTGACCACGGTGGCAACGACACTGATCACGCCGGCCGCGGCGAGTGACCGGCGCCATCCCTTCCATGCGCGAGGAATGATGCGGCGGCCCAGTGCTCCGCCCGCGATCAGTGCCGCGGTACCCGCCACACTCAACTGCCAGCCGAGATCGAGCGCGGTGTGCGCATCCCAGAGGGGCGCCGCCGCACCAACGGCCAGGATGGCCCATGGCGACGTTGGTCGTTGCAGCAGGCGCGATACCAGCAGCACGCCCAGCATCACTGCGGCGCGAACGGCCGGCGGCGGCGCGCCGATGGCGGCGACATACACGGCGACGAGCGCGAGCGTGGCCAGCCGCGCGGGCGTGCGTGGCAGCCGCAGGATCGATGCGAGAAGTTCGAGGGCGAGGGCGACGATGCCCACATGCAGCCCGGACACACTGAGCATGTGCACGAGTCCAGCCCTGGCGAAGCGGTCGCGTTGATCCGCGGAGATCGCGCTCATGTCCGCAATCACCAGGGCGCGCACCATGGGCGCGTCAATCGAGAAGATCCGGTCAATGCGTCGGCCTGCGGCAGCACGCGCGCGTACCAGCACGTCCGCCTCGGCAACCTGTGTGAGCACCGCATCCTCGACGAACAGGCCCCGCTCACCCGCGGACGCACGTCCGGTGACGGTCGCACGGTCGCCCGCACCGGCGTGCCCCAGGGTGACGAGCAGCGTGGCGCGCACGGCGCATCCATTCGCCCGTGCGGTGCCATGGACAACATCGCCCTCGCCAGCGTCTGCCTCCAGGTCCACCGTGAATGCTCGCGCGGCGGCCAGCCGCGCCGCACAGTCCGCGTCGATGTGCACGCTGATGATGGCGACGA
>JAYVNZ010000323.1:0-1804 GCA_043758185.1 Gemmatimonadaceae bacterium
TTGCCGTAGCGCGTACGGCGATGCCGGTGGTTGGCCCTTTCGCCGACGTGCGGCGCGTGAGACCTTCCGGTTCGCCGCTCGCCACTGTCGCACGCCCGACTGATTCTCCCGCATGTCTTCCTCACGCGCGCTTCGTCATCTCCGGACCCTGACGTGCGGTGCAGCCGCGAGCGGACTCGCGCTCGTGCACGCTGCTGCACAGGCCCCTGTGCTGGAGACGGGCGGGCAGCATCCCATGCCGGCGGAATGGATCGACAGCGAGACGGGTCACCGCATCCGCAAGCTCGTCCAGCGCGAAGGGGCGAATACAAGCTTCTACTTCACCAATCCGGCGTTCATGCCACGGCACGCCGCAGCGGGCGGCGAGATGGTATTTCATGGGTCCACTGCGCGAGGACGTCAGTTGTTCGTTGTGGACCTCGCAACGCTGGCGGTGCGTCAGCTCACCGATCGCCTGGGGGGCGTGAGCGGGGAAATCCTGGTGCCGGCAAGTGGCAATGCATTCTACCAGAGCCACGATTCCGTCCTCTCGGTGAACGTCCGATCGGGTGAGTCGCGACTGGTCATCGCCATGCCACCCGGCATGCACGGGTCCATCTCCACCGTGAATGCAGATGCGACCGTCCTCGCCGGCGTGACGGCGGGTCCTGAAGCCGCCGAAATTCTCAGGAAGTATCCCGCCAAGGCCGACTTCTTCGACCGCATCTTCGCGGCGCACGTCCCGCATGCGCTCTGGACCGTCGACATCAGGACGGGGGAGATGAAGACCATCCATCAGGAGAGCACGTGGCTGGGCCACGTGCAGTTCTCTCCCACGGACCCCCACCTCCTGATGTTCTGCCACGAAGGCCCGTGGCACCTGCTTGACCGGATCTGGACGATCGACACGCGCACCGGCGATGTGAAGAAGATCCACACTCGAACGATGGATCGCGAGATTGCGGGACACGAGTTCTGGAGCCCTGACGGTCGCACCATCTGGTACGATCTCCAGTCGCCCCGGGGCGTAACGTTCTTCCTGCGGGGTGTGGACGTGGCAACAGGCGCACAGCGCACGTACACCGTGCAGCGCAATGACTGGGGCATTCACTTCAACGTGTCGCCAGACCAGGCACTGTTTGCAAGTGATGGCGGCGATTCGACGCAGGTTGCCCGGGCACATGACGGCCTCTGGTTGAACCTGCTCCGCCCAGACGGCGATCGTCTCGTGGCGGAGCGTCTCGTGAACATGCGACACCAGGCCTACCGCCGCGACGAACCCAACGTGCAGTTCACACCAGACGGCAAGTGGATCGTCTTTCGCGGCAACTTCGATGGTGACGTGCAGGTGTACGCCGTCGAGGTCGCGAAGGTGCACTGAGGCCTGTCGGCCGGACACGCAGGCACGCACTTTTCCGGGGGTCAGTTTCGGCCCGCCTGCCTTCGACCTCCATCCGTCACCTATGCGCTCGTTCCGGGTCATGAATACGCAGTTCCCCATCGCCATCGTGCTGGCCACGCTCTCCTCGCCCATCAGCGCAGGCGGCATTGCGCACGCACAGGCACCTGCCGTGGGCGACTTCCAGCATCATGCGGACATCGGCAATCCCAAGGTGACGGGGTCGGCCGTTTTCAATCCTGCCGACCAGCGATACACGCTCACCGCTGGCGGCTACAACGTCTGGTTCAATCGCGACGAGTTCCACTACGCGTACAGCCGCGTCACGGGCAACTTCATCCTTACCGCCAACGTGGCGCTGCTGGGCGCCGGCACGGACAAGCATCGCAAGATTGGATGGATGGTGCGTGCCAGCGAACAGGACGA
>JAYVNZ010000324.1:0-1886 GCA_043758185.1 Gemmatimonadaceae bacterium
CGCCTCGCTCGCCCTCGTCCCCCTTGCCGCACACGCGCAGAAGCGAGCACTCACCCAGGCCGACTGGGACAAGTGGAAGTCCATCCAGGGCGCCGCGATCAGCAGTGACGGCAACTGGGCCCTCTACTCCCTCGTCCCGCTCGCGGGCGACGGTGAACTCGTGGTCCGCTCCACCCACGGCAGCGCCGAATACCACATCCCCCGCGGCTACCTCGGCCGGCCGAACAACGTGCCTGGCGGCCTGCGGCCTCGCGCAACTGGGAATGCGGAGGACGATCCCGCATCCGCAGTCACCGCCCCGGGCCAGTTTACCGCCGACAGCCGCTATGCCGTGGTCCTCACGTATCCCGCGCAGGCGGAATTCGACCGCGTCGCACGCAACCGTCGCGCAGCCGCCGCCCTCCAGACGCGCGCCGACCTCGTCATCGTGAGCCTCGCCGACGGCAAGGTGAACACCGTACCGCACGTGCGTTCATTTCGATTGCCCGCGAATGATGCCTCGTGGCTCGCCTTCGTGCCGGACGACTCGGCGCCGACGCCGGATTCGTCAGGAGCGCGCACAACTCGCGGCGCAGCCGGCGCGCCCGCAGGTGATTCCACGTCACGCAGTGCACGCCGGCAGTACGGCAATGGGCTCGTACTCCGCAACCTCTCCACTGGTGCGGACGAACGCATCGCCGACGTCCAGGCCTTCTTCTTCGACGACAGCGCCAAGGTCCTCGGCTATACGGTTGCGTCTCGCACCCCCGGCCGCGACGGCGCGTACATCCGCAACCTCGCTACGGGCGCAACGACGACCCTCCTCACCGGCACGGGTGACTACAAGGCACTCGTACTCGACAAGGCGTCGCAGCAGGCGGCGTTTCTCTCGAACCGCGACGAGTTCGGCAAGCCAGGGGCGATGTACTCGCTCTACTACGCGTCACTGAAGGCGGTGGGTGGCGCGTCGGCCGCGGTGACGCCATCTGCCGTCCCCCCCGGCATGCGTGTTTCCGACAACGCGAGCGTCGCTTTCACGCGGAACGGCAACGCGATCCTGTTCGGTGTGGCGCCCGTCCTCGTTGACTCCGTGCCGTCGGACTCGCTGGCCGGCAAGGCGGTGTTCGACCTGTGGCACTACAAGGACGCACAGCTCCAGCCCACCCAGCGGCTGAACGCCGGGCGCGATCGGACGAAGTCGCACCAGAGCCTCTGGTTCATCGGGCAGAGAAAGCTCGTCACGCTCGCTGTTGATTCCCTCCCCACCGTCTCGGTCGGCGCGGACGGCCGCGTGGTACTCGGCACGTCGCGCGAACGCTACAACATCGAGAGCATGTGGGGCGACGGCGCGACGGACGTCTATGTCATCGATGGCACCACCGGTGCCGCGAAGCTCGTGAAGGAACACATCAGCGGGTCGGCGTCGCTCTCGCCCGACGAGAAGTACATCGCATACTTCGACAAGGCCCATTGGTACACGTACAACATCGCGTCGGGAAAGACGACGGACATCACGACACCCGTGAAGGGCGTGAGCTTCGCTCAGGAGACGGCGGACACCCCCGCCATTCCTGGCGCGTGGGGCGTGGCCGGTTGGACAAAGGGTGACAGGTCCATTCTGCTGTACGATCGTTATGACCTCTGGGAGCTCGATCCCATCGGTACCAGGCAGGCAGTGAGCGTCACGGATTCCATGGGTCGCCGGAATACAACAGTGCTGCGCCTGGTGCAGCTTGCCGGTGGCCGGGGCGCACGCGGTGGTGGCGCCTCCGGCGCCGGGAGTGATTCGTCGATTGCGCTCGAGCCCAACGCGCCGCTGCTCCTGCGCGCGCTCAACGAGGAAACCAAGGTGGCCGGGTTCTATCGCGATCAACTCGGCAACACCCGCGCACCGCAGCCGGTGGTCA
>JAYVNZ010000325.1:0-5388 GCA_043758185.1 Gemmatimonadaceae bacterium
CGCGCCGCGCAGGCCGCGGCGGAGCGATACGGCACGTCGGTCTCCGCGAGTCGCATCGCGTCGGGCGAGCGCCCCCTGCACGCGGAACTGGAACAGGAACTTGCGGCCTTCGTTGGTGCGGAGAGCGCGCTGGTCTTCGTTGGCGGGCACGCCACCAATGTGTCCGTGCTGTCACACCTGTTCGGACCTGGTGATCTGGTGCTGTGCGATGCCCTCATCCACAACAGCGCCCTTCAGGGGGCTGCGTTCTCCGGCGCCCGCTGGGTCACGTTTCCGCATAACGACTGGGCCGCGTGCGACATGATGCTCGCGGAGATGCGGGGGCGCCACCGGCGTGCCATCATCGTCATCGAAGGTGCATACAGCGCCGACGGTGACGTGCCCGACCTGGCGGCCTTCGTGCGGGTGAAGCAGCAACACGGCGCCATGCTCATGGTCGACGAGGCGCACTCGCTTGGCGTGCTGGGGCGGAGCGGGCGAGGCATCGCCGAGAGCGCGGGCGTTTCACCACGGGATGTCGATATCCTCATGGGCACGCTGAGCAAGACGCTCGCGAGCTGCGGTGGATACGTTGCGGGGAGTCACGCGCTCGTGGATTACCTCAAGTATACGGCGCCGGGATTTGTCTACAGCGTCGGCATCACGCCGCCGAACGCGGCCGCGGCGCTCGCTGCGTTACGCCTGCTCGACGCCGAACCCCATCGCGTGAGCCAGCTCCAGGCGAATGCGGCGCGCTTTGCTGCGTATGCGCGCGATGCAGGTCTCGATATCGGGCGCAGCGAAGGCACCGGGGTGGTCCCGGTGATTGTCGGCGATTCGATGCGCGCGGTGCGGATGTCGCAGCGGTTGTTCGAGCAGGGCGTGAACGTGCAGCCCATGATCAGCCCCGCGGTGCCGAACGACGAGGCGCGGTTGCGCTACTTCGTCTCGAGTGAGCACACGGACGTCCAGTTGCGCGAGGCGATCCGCGCGACGGCCGCCGCGCTGGCGGCGGAAGCTGTGTCGTCCTGAGCGGAGCGAGGACCTGCTATTCCTGGCGGCACACTGGTCCTGCGCTGCGCTCAGGACGACAAGCGGGCCAAGGCAAGCGCCGCTGCGGCTACGGCGATGCCCGCCAGCATGTCCACGGCGTAGTGGTAGCCGCCATACACGGCCCCAACGGCGAGGCCGCACGTCAGTAGGGCAGCGACCACACCAACCGCGCGTTGAAACCTGAGCGCACACGCCGCGGCGACAAGCGACGCAGCCATGTGCGACGAGGGAAAGGCTGTTCCTTGCGACGATCCGGAGGCGAGCAGGTGGATCACCGCGGTTCGAATGGGGCCGATGGGCGCAGCGGACGGCCCATGTGCGAAGCGGGGTCCGTCGACTGGAAACAACGTGTATGTCGCAAAGCAGAGCGCATACACCACCACCAGCGCCAGCACGGTCTGTGCGAACTCGCGCCGCCGTCCGCGCAGCCAGAGCACGGCGGGCGGTACATAGACGAGGGCGTAGTAGGAGAGATAGCACAGGTGCAGTAATTCGCTGAGTGCCGCCCAGGGCCACCGTATTGCCAGGGAGACCGAGGGGTTGGACGGAAACAGCGCGCCCTCCCAGCCGGCGATGAGCGCGTCGGCGTGCGGCCGGGCCGCGCCTTCGATGATCCAGCGGAGCTCGATGTAGAGAAACGGCCCCAGTCCCAGTGGCAGCCAGTCACGCAGCGGCTGCGTTGCTGGTCCCGTGACCGCCAGGGATGCGATGACGAAACCCAGGGCCACCGCATGCATGGCCAATGGCGCCCAGCGTCCCCCGACAAGGCCAAGATGGACGAGCGGCACGCTGGTGAGTGCCAGGTATGCCGTGAGCAGGCGAAGCGCGACGCGCAAGTGGTCATCGCCCGCATCGCGCTCGCGGTGGGGGTCCGGCTGCACGGTCACGAGGAGTTCACGCATGGAGGCAGAGTATTAGCTTTTTGCTCTGGTGACGATAGCCATCAAACCGCAAGCATATCGTGTCTCTCGAAATCATCACGGTTACATCGCGACGGGATATGGGCCGGTTTGTCGACCTGCCCTGGCAGATCTATAACGAGCGGGACCATCCGCACTGGGTTCCGCCCCTTCGATTGACCGTGCTGGACGCCCTCGACCGCAAGAAGCCATTCTACCGGGACGCTGAGCGCGAGCTGTTTCTGGCTGTTCGCGACGGCACGGTGGTGGGGCGAATCGCCGCGATCGAGAACCGGGCGCACAATGCGTTTCATGCCGACCGGGTGGGATTCTGGGGCTTTTTCGAGAGCGTGGACGACCAGGACGTGGTGAACCGACTGTTCTCGGCAGCACGGCAGTGGCTCGCCGCACGGGGACTGGACGCAATGCGTGGTCCCGTGATGCCGAGTACAAACTACGACTGCGGCCTGCTCATCGACGGTTTCGACGTGGAGCCTACGTTCATGACCCCCTGGAATCCGCCGTCCTACGCCACGATGATCGAGCGCGCTGGCGAGACGAAGGCCAAGGACCTGGTGGCGTATTTCATTCCCATGGCGGACCGCACGTTCGAGCTGCCCGCGTCGTTCGTGGCCTTTGCGGACCGGGCGCGGGCGAAGAGCGGGCTCACATTCCGGGATCTCGATCTCTCGCGCTTCAACCACGAACTCGAGCTGTGCTG
This sequence comes from Gemmatimonadaceae bacterium, assembly GCA_043758185.1. Lineage (GTDB taxonomy): Bacteria > Gemmatimonadota > Gemmatimonadetes > Gemmatimonadales > Gemmatimonadaceae > AG11. The sequence continues at coordinate 2,653 of JAYVNZ010000325.1, forward strand.
GGACGTCTACAACTCGGCATGGGACGAGAACTGGGGATTCGTCCCGATGACGAAGGATGAATTCCTGGTCATGGCCAAGGACCTGAAGCCGCTCCTGATCCCCCAGTTCGCGTTCATGGCCGAAGTGAACGGAAAGCCCGCGGGGTTCATGCTCATTGTGCCGGATTTCAATCAGGTGCTCAAGCGCATCCGGAACGGGAAGCTGTTTCCCACGGGGGCAATCAAGCTGCTCCTCGGCAAGTCGAAACTGCGGAGCGGTCGAGTGATGGCGCTCGGCATCAAGCGGGAGTTCCGGACGCGCTCGATTTTTCCACTGTTCGTGTACGAATCGTTCCGGCGCGGGCGCGCCTACGGTGCGGTGGGAGCAGAAGCAAGCTGGATCCTCGAGGACAACGAGCTGCTGCTGGGACCACTCCGAGCGATCGGGCTCAAGGAGTATCGGCGGTGGCGGATTTACGAGGGATCGACCTCAGAGCGGGCGCAATGAGCACTGTGTTCGTGACCGGTGGGGCGGGGTTCATCGGATCAGCCCTTGTGCGACGCCTCATTGGCACCACGTCGCACACGGTGGTCAATGTCGACAAGCTCACCTACGCAGCAGACCTGGACGCGGTCGCGTCGGTCGCAGAGGATCGCCGGTATCGTTTTGCGCGCGTAGACATCTGCGACGCCGCTGCCGTGCGCGCGCTGTTCGCGGAGCACGAGCCAGCTGGCGTGATTCACCTCGCCGCCGAATCCCACGTGGACCGATCGATCGACGGGCCGGACGCGTTCATCCAGACGAACGTGGTGGGCACCTACACACTGCTCGCCGAGTCGCTGGCGTACTGGCGTACGCTGTCCGCCAGCAAGCGTGATGCGTTCCGCTTCGTGCATGTCTCCACGGACGAGGTGTACGGTTCGCTACCAGAAACGGGCGTGTTCACCGAGGAGACGGCGTACGATCCCAGGTCACCCTATGCCGCCAGCAAGGCAGCGTCGGATCACCTGGCCAGTGCCTGGTACCACACCTACGGCTTTCCAGCGCTGACGACGAATTCCTCGAACAATTATGGACCGTTCCAGTTTCCAGAAAAGCTCATTCCGCTGGTGACGCAGCGCGCGCTGGCTGGGCAGTCCATTCCCGTGTACGGCACGGGCGCCAACGTGCGCGACTGGCTGTATGTGGACGATCATGCCGCAGCCCTTGCCACTGCGTTCGAGCGCGGCGCGCCGGGGCGGTCGTACAACGTGGGTGCGCACAGCGAGCGGCGGAACATCGACGTGGTGCGCAGCATCTGCGGCATTCTCGATGAGCTGTCGCCCGATCCCGCCATCAGGGATCGCACGTCGCTGATCACGTACGTCAGTGATCGCCCGGGCCACGATCAACGCTACGCCATCGACGCCTCGCGCATCGCCGACGAGCTGGGCTGGCGCGCCGCGGTGGACTTCGAGTCCGGGCTGCGACGCACGCTCGAGTGGTATCTCGCCAACGGCGACTGGCTGGAACGCATCCGCGCGCGCTCCTACGCCGGAGAACGACTCGGCCTTGCCGCGACCGAGGCCGCACGGTGACGCGCCGAGGCATCATCCTGGCCGGCGGGTCGGGAACGCGGCTGCATCCGGTGACACTCGTCGTCAGCAAGCAGTTGTTGCCGATCTACGACAAGCCGCTCATCTACTACCCGCTCACGACGCTGATGCTCGCTGGCATCCGCGATATCCTGCTCATCTCGACCCCCGAGCACCTGCCGCTGTTCCAGGCGCTTCTGGGCGACGGATCACAGTGGGGCATCAGTCTCCGGTACGCCGAGCAGCCCACACCCAATGGACTGGCACAGGCTTTTGTCATCGGGCGCGACTTCGTCGCTGGAGAACCCTCCGCGCTCGTACTGGGGGACAACATTTTTTATGGCGCGGGTCTGGCCGAACAGCTCCAGCGCGCGGCGCTCGAGACCTCGGGCGCCACGGTGTTCGGCTACCGCGTGCGCGATCCCGAGCGCTATGGCGTCGCGGAACTGGGTGAAGATGGGCGCGTCGTGGGTATCGAGGAGAAGCCAGCTGCCCCGCGGTCCAGCTATGCCGTGACGGGATTGTACTTCTACGACGGGGACGCATCCCGTATTGCGCACGACCTGCGCCCCTCGGTCCGGGGTGAGTACGAGATCACCGACATGAACCTGGAATACCTGCGACGTGGGGCATTGCGCCTGGAAGTCCTTCGCCGAGGAAGTGTGTGGCTCGATACGGGCACGCATGATTCACTGCACGAGGCGTCGAGTTTCATCCGCACCATCGAGACCCGGCAGGGAACGAAGATCGCCGCGCCCGAGGAGATTGCGTGGCGGATGGGGTTCATCGATGACGACGCGCTCGCGCGGTTGGCGGCGCCCCTGGCGCGGAGCGGATACGGAGTCTACCTCGAGGCGTTGCTGAGGGAACCGCGCTCTGGGTACAGCGCGTGAAGGTCGAGCCAACCGCCATTCCCGGAGTTCTGCTGCTCGAGCCACGGGTGTTCTCGGATGCGCGCGGTGACTTCTTCGAGACGTGGAGCTTGGAGCGCTACGTGCACGCCGGCATGCCCGGGCGGTTCGTGCAGGACAACGTGTCGCGGTCGTCGCGCGCCGTGCTTCGCGGCCTGCATTATCAGCTACCCAATGCGCAAGGGAAGCTGCTCAGCGTACTGGAAGGCGAGATCCTCGACATCGCGGTCGACATCCGCCGCGGCTCGCCCACCTTCAGGCAGTGGGTCGG
>JAYVNZ010000326.1:0-11606 GCA_043758185.1 Gemmatimonadaceae bacterium
GGAGAGCGGATACTCCACGATGACGCGACGATAATCACCCTCCGCAGCGGCAGCAGTTTCCGCCAGCGCTCCGCGCCAGTAGAGCGCGTCTCCGTACCCCCTGGCACCCTCGGTTTCACGCTTCAGTACAGAATCCACCAATGCCCGACCCGCCGCGCCATTGCCTTCACTTACCAACCGGCGGGCACGGCGGAAGAGGGAATCGCTTCCCGCCGGCTGGACGGGCGACTGCCCGCGCGCGCCGAACACCGGAAGTAGCAACAGCATGCCGTGGAGCGCGAGACGCCGCATCTGGATCGTGGAAGGAGTGGTGGCCATTACGCTGCGTGCTTAGCGGCGCCGGCACCGCACAGTGCAAGCACGAGAGATCCCAGCAACTGCTCGTCAGAAGAGATCTTCGTTTCCTTGAATGCCTCATCGGCTGCGAGCAGCGCTTCGAGCGCAGCATCGAGCGCGTCGGCAGACCAGTGTTCGGAGTATCGGGACCACGCATTCACCGCTTCGCCCCAGGGCCGTCCCGGAAAGGCACCGGTCTCCTTCAGCAAGCCCATGAATTCGTTGTAAAGTGCACGCGACGGCGTTCCTCGTGCGCGTGTTGCCTCACCATAGGAAAGCGCCAGCGTCTGTGTCGTCAGGTGCATCCCGATGAGCACTGCATTCATCTTCGGCTGCTGCAGCACACCAGGTAGCAGGGCCAGGGCGGTGGTGGCATCACGCGCCGCCACGGCGTTCAGCAGGTCGCCCAGCGATTCACCACGACGCACACCCACCACGTGCGATACCGCCGCCTCGTCAATGGCGGCGGGTGCATAGCTCGCCAGCTTTTCGAGTTCCATCGCGAGTTGCGACAGGTCATCTCCCACGGCCTCCACCAGCAACGCCACCGCGTTCGGGCTGATGGTGCGACCCAGCACGGTTTCCGCCTGGTATGTCACCCACTTCGGGACACGATCGCCCGTGAGCGGCGCAAATTCCACGGCGGTGCTTCGGCCAGCCAGTCCCTTGTCCGTCTTTACGCCAGCGGCTGACACCAGCAACAGAACGAGGTCGTTCGCCGGCCGCTCGAGATAGGCGTCGAGCGGGCCGCGCGCGTCTTTTTTCAGCTTCTCGACGTCGCGGATCACCACCACGCGGCGCTCTGCGAGCATTGGCGGCGTGCTCAGGAGCGAGTCGAGCACCTCCGCATCCACATCCGCGCCACGGCGCGTCTCGAAGTTGAAATCCCGGGTCGCGGGGTCAACGGCCGCCTCGATGAACTCACGGACGCGCGTATCCTTGAGGTAGTCGTCGTCTCCAAAAAAATAGTAGACGTGGTCAAAGACGCGCTTTTTCAGCGCGGCGTGCAGTGCTTTTTCCCCGGCGGACGCCATCTGCGGAATATACGACGCCGTTCCGGTGCCGGCGCGGAAGCGCCCGGCGTCTGCGTGCTATCGGCTCGCGGCGTCGCGCGCGTCGCTGGCGAAGTGCCACGGCGCTTGCTGCGCCACCAGCACGGCGGGCCAGAGCGGCATGCCCGCTGGCATGGAGGCAACCATCGTCGGCATGGCCAGCGCGCCCTCTGCTTCGGGCCGCGTCGCAACAACAGGGACCATCCGCACGACCGGGTCGCTGTACGCGGTGGCGAGTGTCGCAGCACCGGCGAGGCCCGCTGCGACGATCAGCCCCGCGGCAATCGCGGAATAGGTGCCGAGTGACAGTGGGCGCCAGTTATGGCCGGACACGGCGTCGCTTGAATACCCGGACAGCCGCAGCGATGCACGCTCGGCGGCAAGCCGACGCTGGAGCCGCGTACCGAATGCCGCCGATGGCTGGATCGCTGGCAGGTTGTGCGCGACAAGGAGCGCGCGCCGCATCCTGGTGTCGATTCGCGCACACTGGTCACACACGCTCCGGTGGCGCGACATGCGATCGACATCGCGCCCACTGAGCGTGTCATCGACGTAGGCGTCGTGCAGGTGACGAAACTCCCGACAGTTCATGTGGCACGGGTGCGCTGGTGAGGCAGCCAACTTCGCTGCCCAACGTACCCTTCGTACCGGGTGCTGTTCCAGCGCTCACCAGATCGAGAAGGGGGCGCCTCGTGTGGGCGCCCCCTTCTGTCCTGCATCGGGCACGCGGACGACTGTGGTCAGTCGATCCAGGGCTCGATGATTTCCGCGAACGCCGTCCTGGCCCGGTTGAGCCGCGACTTCACCGTTCCCAGGTTGCAGTCCGTGATCTCGGCGATTTCCTCGTACGACTTGCCCTCCAGCTCCCGCAGGACGAACACCTGGCGGTGATGCTCGGGCAGCTTCGCCACCGTTTCCGCGACGAGCTCCTGCAGGTGACGCTTGCGGTAGAGGTCATCGGGCCGGGCCGTTGTGTCTTCGAACTGGAGCGGACGATCCTCGTCATCCCAGTTGCCCTTGATGGTCTGGAACAGCACGAGCGGATTGCGTGAGCGATTGCGGAGTTCGTTCTTGGCGAGGTTCGACGCAATCGTGTACGCCCATGTCGAGAACTTCTTGGACCTGTCGAAGCGATGCAGGTGCCGGTAGACCCGAATGAAGACTTCCTGCACGAGATCCTCGGCTTTTTCGCGGTCGCCGATCGTGCGATAGATGAAGTTGAGAAGGCGCGTCTGGTAGCGCTCGACGATTTCCTGAAACGCCCGCTCCTCGCCACCCAGGAAGGACGAGACGACGTCCGCATCGTCCATCGCGTGGAGTTGTTCGCGGATCGAGGGCCCGTGCTGGGCGGTCCGCTTCAGTGCGATGTCAGCCATGGTGTCATCCCCCGGTGCTGCGAAAGGGTACGCATGTCGTGCTCCTCTTCACGCCATGGATAAGGCAGGGGCCATGCCCGGCACACTTTCGAAGACGTAAATGCGCAAGTTCAATGAATTGAGTGACTTGCGTCATTTCTTGTGAAGGGAGTGCCGGGAGCTCGCGCACGGGCTTGTCCTCAAAATGGAACACCATGTGACTGTGCCCCCGGTCAGTGTCCACTTCGACACCGTCCGGGGGCAGTCTGGTTTCCGCACGTCAACAATCGGGGATACGGTGCGGATCAGCCCGTCTTGAACCCAGCGGCAAAGAGGAGCGCCAGGACCGTCTTGGAATCGGTGATTTCACCCGAACTGATCCGCTCCAGGGCTTCGGAAAGGCGCATGATCACCACCTCCACGAACTCATCTGCCTCCCTGTTCGGCTCGCCATGGGTGAGGCCCGTCGCCATGAACAGGTGAATGACCTCGTCTGTAAAGCCGGGGGTGGTAAGAATCGACGTCATCGGTTCAATGAGGTCGGCCGTACAGCCCGTCTCTTCCTTGAGTTCGCGCGCAGCGCACTGGATGGGTGTTTCTCCTTCATCCAGGCGGCCGGCCGGGATTTCATACAGGTACCCTCCCGCCGCATACCGATACTGGCGAAGCAGGAGCACCTGTGGTTCGTCACCCATGGGACCACTCAGGAAGGGAACCACGGCTGATGCGCCCGGATGTCGGAGGATGTCCATCTCCGCCGTGACGCCATCAGGCAATCGCACGGTGTCGCGATCAAGGGTGATGATCCTGCCCCGGTGCAATTCCTCGCTCTTCAACCGTTCCGCCGGCCGGTGTCCGCTGAGTCGCCCCCGCAGCGCCTCGGCCGTCACCACCGTCGACGCTGTCGACGCTGTCGATACTGAGGATGATTTCTTCGCCGGACTCATGATGTCCCCTCGCTGCCGTCGCTGCTTACGATTTCCGGCGCCATGCCTGTGACCTTCCCGATTGGTGCGGCAATGACGCCCGGATCCCCAACCACCACTACGCGAAGCTGGTCGGGATGCAGGTGCGCCTGCGCGGCACGTAGGACACCCTCTGTGCTCACGGCACGCACACGGGCTCGGTATTCGTCATAGTAGCTCTCGGGCAGGTCATGAATGACCAGGTTCGCAAGGGCGCGGGCAATTGCCGCCGTGGTTTCGTACCGGATAGGAAACACACCGTCCAGATAGCTGGTGGCCAGGGTGAGCTCGTCCTCGCCGATTGGTGCGCTGCGGATACGGTCAATTTCGTTCAGGATCTCCTGGATGGCCGCCCCGGTCACATCGCTCTTGACGGCGGTCTGAACCACGAAGGGGCCCGCACCTCGCCTCCACTCGAAGGCAGACGATGCTCCGTAGGTATAGCCGTGGACTTCGCGCAGGTTCAGGTTGATGCGCGACGAGAACAGGCCGCCCAGTACGGCATTCATGACCATGACATCGAAGTAGTCCGCAGTGTTGCGCGGGATACCGGCATGGCCCACGCGCAACTCGGACTGGGGCGCGTCCGCCTTTGCAATCACGCGAACCAGTCGTCCGGCCTGCGGCACATCCACGCCGTTCGGCGCAGCGGCAGGACGTTGGCCCGTCCAGTCACCAAGCAGTGTTGTTGCCAGCGTCTCCGCCGAGTCCATCGTCACGTCGCCGGCAAAGATCAGCGTGGTACCGGCCGGTTGGTATCTCGCCGCATAGAATGCTTCGACATCCATTCGTGAGAGGCCCCTGACGCTCGCCGCATCACCGTGCTCTGGTGATGCATACCGCGCGGTGCCAGCATACGCTGCGTCTGCAAACCGCGCATCGGCGAGGCCTCGAGGCTCGGCGAGTTGCTGCAGAAGGTCTGCCAATCGCTGCTCCTTGAGCCGCTGCACCTCACGCTCCGGAAAGGTCGGCCAGCGGATCAGGTCGCGAACCAGTGCGAGCGCCTCCCCAAGACGGTGGCTGAGCACCGTCATCGAGACGGTTGCGACGTCCCAGTCCGCTTCCGATTCCACCGATGCGCCAATGCTCTCGAATCGGTCAGACAGCTCGGCACCGTCGAGGCCCGCTGCACCCTCCAGCAGCAGCCGCGCCGTCAGGGCGGCAACACCGTATTGGCCGGGCGGCTCCGCGGAGGCGCCGGCCTCCACGACTGCCAGCACCGTCGTCACTGGCAGTTTGTGAACGGACGAGACAAGCAGTTGAACGCCGTTCGGCAGGCGACGACGCTCGAAGTGCGGGAATCGATAATCGCGCGGTGCGACTGGCGAGGGTTTGGGCGTGGGCGCGCCGACAGGTGCGAGGCTCATGGCGCCTCCGCCATGGCCAGGTCGTCCTGCGGCGGCGCGTGGGCTCCGTCTCGCGGTACATAGAGCAGGCTTGCGCGGTTCTCGCGCACAAGTCGCGCGCGGATGTATGCGTTTACGCGCTCCTCCGTCACGGCGCGGTATCGCTCTGCCTGCACGTTCACCAGCGTGGGATCGCCAAAGTACGTCGCGAACATCGAGAGCTTGTCCGCGCGGTCGCCGGCAGACTGCAGCGCAACAGCCAACTCGGTCTCGATGAGCGCGATGGCGCGCGCGACTTCGCTCGCCGTCACGCCACTCGCAACAAGATGATCCAGTTCTGCGTGCACGGCGGCTTCGAGCGCGTCGGCAGATGTCTCTGGGCGTGCCGTGACGTCCACAACCAGCAGGTCACTACCCTTCGCGAGGTCGTACGTGAACGCCGAGGCCTCGGCAGCAATCTGCTGTTCGCGGACGAGCACGCGATGGAGTCGGCTTCCTTTCTTGAGGCCCAGCACGGCGCTCGTCACGCTGGCAGCGAAATACTCGTCGGTGCCCAGGACCGGTGACCGGAATGCAATGAACAGGCGTGGAAGCATGACGTCGTCCGATACCACCGCGCGCACCGCGCCTCCGTATGTGGGCGGCAGCGTCATGTCTGGCAGGGGTGGCTTGCCGGAACCACGCGGAATGGCGGCGAAATGTCGCTCCACCATGCGACGCGCCTCGACGGGATCGAAGTCGCCGGCGATGGAGAGCACGGCATTGTCCGGCGTATAGTACGTCGAGAAGAACGTCGCGATGTCCTCGAGACTGGCCGCATCGAGGTCACTCATGGATCCGATGAGCGAATGATGGAATGGATGCTCCTCGGGGAATGCCAGCGCTGGCAGGCGTTCCCACCATGTCCCATACGGCTGGTTGTCCATCGACCACCGGCGTTCATTCTGCACGACATCGCGTTGGGTATCCAGCTTCTGCTGTGTCATGGCCGGCAACAGGTACCCCATGCGGTTGGCCTCGAGCCAGATCGCGAGTTCCAGCTGATTCGACGGCACCGTTTCGTAATAGTTGGTTCGGTCCAGCCAGGTGGAGCCGTTCAGCGTTCCGCCCGCGCGCTGCACGAGCTCGAAGTGCTCGTTCGAGCCAACGCTTGCAGATCCCTGAAATAGCATGTGCTCGAACAGGTGGGCAAAGCCGGTGCGACCCGGGCGCTCGTTGGCCGATCCAACGTGATACCACAGGTTCACCGCAACAATGGGCGCGGTGTGGTCGGCGGACAGCACCACCGATAGCCCATTTGCGAGTTGAAACGTCTCGATCGGTATCTGCATCAGCGCATGCTGGAGGATGGATTCTTCACGGGCAGACGCCCGCACGTCCCTCGCGTGGCAATCACTTTCCCGCTCTTTCGAAAAGGAAGGCAAGCGGTGCCTTGACGGACTCGCTGAGCGCGTACTTCCACCGCTCGCTCGGGCTCGCGGCAATAGGGCTGGTAGGAGTGGGCGACGCATACGGCTCCAGACCATGCCGCCGCGCCAGGATCGTCAGCCGCAACATGTGAAATGGATCGCTCACGAGCAGGACGTCACGACGGCCCAGGCCGCGCATCAGGTCCGCGACACCCGCCATGGATTGACTCGTCGTCCGGCCTTCGGTCTCCAGCAGGATGGCAGTCGATGGCACGCCGTGCTGCATGGAGTATCGTCGACTGACGGCAGCTTCGCTGGTGGTGTCGCCCGTTCCCGTACCGCCCGTCACAATCATGACTGGCGCCAGCTTCCGTTTCCAGAGCGCAATGGCGTGATCCAGTCGCGCTCGCAGGACAGGCGATGGGTGCCCGACATACTGCGCCGCGCCCAGCACGACGATTGCGCCGGTGGGCCGCGCCTGGTCGTTGCGCTCCCATGCCAGCACGGCCGCCAGTGACAGCACCCACGCCGCCAGTGCTGCGAGCGGCAGGAGCAGCGTGACGCGTGCCAGGAATGTTCGACGGGACGGCATACGAAAAAACTAGTCGCAGGGCGCAGGGTACGACGGACCCCGGGACGTTGGTATCGGTGGGTGACCGCTCCTGTCGCACAGGCGCGACATTACGCCTCGGTACTACTCGGCCGTTGGAAAACCAGCGTGAGCCGAAGACCATCCTGGGACATCATCGCCAGTCGCCAGCCACCACGACTCCGCTCGTTCAGCAGGTCCGTCAGCGCGTCTTCGTCGTCACGTGCATGACGCGACAACCGCATCATTACCGCCTGGTATTCTTTCATGTGCGCGAAGTTAGTAGCTTCCGCCGCATGGACACCACCCCCGCGTTTCCGACGCTCCGCATCGTTTCACACCCGCTTGTCCAGCACAAGCTCTCGCTCCTTCGCGATCGCGCGACTCCAACCAAGATCTTCAAGGAGCTCGTCGACGAGATTGCCACCCTCATTGCGTACGAGGCAACGAGTGAACTCACGCTCGAGGAAACACCGGTCGAGACGCCGTTGGAGCGAACGGTGGGACGTCGCGTCAGTGGGAAGAAACTCACGCTCGTGCCGATTCTCCGCGCCGGGCTCGGAATGGTGGAGGGCGTTGCCCGCCTGGTACCCGCCGCCCGCGTTGGTCACATCGGTTTGTATCGCGACCACGATACGCTCGAGCCGGTGGACTACTACTTCAAGGTTCCAGGCGATGCGGGAGAGCGGGATTTCTTCCTGCTGGATCCCATGCTCGCGACGGGCGGCAGTGCCGCTGCCGCGGTCAGTTCCCTCAAGCGAGCAGGGGCTACCCGGATTCGGTTTTTGTGTCTTGTCGCGGCGCCTCCCGGCGTGCGCCGACTGGCTGCGTCCCACCCGGATGTCATTGTCTACTGCGCGGCACTCGACCGCGAGCTGAACGAGCAGGGATATATTCTTCCCGGCCTCGGAGACGCCGGCGATCGCCTGTTCGGAACGCGCTGAGGACCGGCGTGTCTAGCCGAACCACTCGCGGGGACAGTCACGCTGCTGGCGGGCCGCGTCGAGCACCCACTGCTGAGTAGCAGTGTCGTTCACTTCCGATTCCACTCGCTGGAACCACACACCGGCGCGCTGCGCATCACCCACGCGCCGCCAGAGCTCCCCTACCAGATAGGTCAGGACTGCACGCTCGTCGCGGGAGACGCCATCAAAGCTGGACAGTGCCTCTTCGAACTTCCATGCTGCCTTCCGGCGAAAGAAACGCTCCGCCTCGGAGTCGTTTTCATCCACGCAGCACCACGCGGCCCTCAGCAGCAGGTCAGCCACATGCCGGGTGTCGAGCGCTTGCCACTCTGCCACCTTCGCGGCCGCCTCGTATTTCTCGGAACCCGGCACCGCGAGGGTCGTGAGCTGGGGGGCCAACTCATTCCACACGTGCTCGCGCAGGACGGGCGTTACCTCAGCGTCGTCCGTGAAGTCCCGCTCAGCGCCCGAATAGCCGCACCTGCTGCACATGTGAATCAGGAAGGGCAGTGGTTGCGTGCCCGCCGCGCGCTCGTGAAAATCCGTTCGCTTCCCACCGAACGAATTCGTGGAAATCACTTGCTGTGACTTGAAGCGCGTGTCACAGATCGGGCACCGCAACTCGATTTGCTGAAGCGTCGTCATGGTCCTCTCCTGCTTCGGGACATTCTTTCGAGACTCCAAAGGAAAGAAGCGTGCCAGTCGGATGTCGGCACGGACGATCCGCGTGTGCACGAATGCATTGTTCAGCCTACGCCCGGCACAAATCGCATTCTCGCGCATTCGGGATTGATCGCTCGTTGATCCTCTCTTGTTCGCGATACGAGTCGCCACTATCATTCCGCGTCCAATGCGCCTGCCCTCGGCGCTCCCGTACGTGTGACGGGCTCTGCGTCGCCCTCTCGCAGGTAGTTTCCCGGTCGAATGCTGATCAACCTCCTGCCTGATTTTTTTGCCGTACTCAATAGCTCCGACCGTGTCGCCGCCTACCAGCGCTACTTCAACGCCCACCGCAAGGTTCTCGAGCCGTACTGGCAGAACTACGTCGTAGATCCCGACGGACCGCACTTCGGTGATGTCGTGCGTGCCACTGCACTGGCTGGGCGCTCGGATCTGCGCGAAATGCTTGATCGGACGGATGTGGTCTCCCTCGCGAGAACGACGGAAGAGCAGTGCGCGCGTCTTCTCGAGCAGGACGTCGACGTCGATATCGTACTGATGGTCGGCGTGGGCGCCGCCAATGCCGGCGAACTCGTCATCGATGGCAGAGGCACGGCCTTCGCCTGCCTCGAGCACTTTACATCCGTCGCTAATCCCGACACGCAGGGCCTCGGCCTGGATCCTGAATTGCTCCCCTTGTGGCTGGCGCACGAGTACGCACATGCCATTCGGTATACGTCCCCCGGAAGCCGCAGTGAGATGCACTCCCTCATCGACCAGGCGAACGGATACTACTCGTACTGGGACACGGGTCGGCAGGCGCCTCTGCGCGAACTGCTCGTGAACGAAGGGCTGGCGGTGCATGTGTCCCAGATGATCAGTCCTGGCCATGCCGCGTGGGAGTACTTCGGTTTCGGCCGGCGTCAGTTCGCCCGCGTGCGTGAGCTGGAGTCCATCATCTCGCGCGCGGTCGTCGAAGACCTGGATCGCGCAGGCCTGGGCCTTCGCTTGCGCTACTTGTCAGGTGGAATGAGCGACGAGGCGCGGACCGTGGACCGCTACGTTCTCCCGGAGCGTAGTGGGTATTTCCTCGGCGCACGGATGGTGGAGGCTGGCATTGCGGAGCACGGAATCGCGTGGGCCATCCGGGCAAGTGCAGCCGAACTGAGTCGATTGGCGCATGGCGCCGCGGCAACCGCGTGACGCTGCTATTTCCCTACACAGAAGCTGCGAAAGACGACGTCGAGTACATCGTCCACTCCCACGACACCAATCAATTCACTCAGTGCGTCTCCGGCGGCACGTACATGTGTCGCAGCCACGGATGCCGGCAAGAGGTCGTCTCGCCAGGCGCCAATGAACGCCATGAGTTCATGTCTGGCCTGCCGCACGGCAATGCTGTGACGGGCACGTGTCAGCACCGGTGCGTCCAGTGTGGGTAGGCCCTGTGCCGCAGCAAGATGTTCCTCGATCTTCCGGAGCAGATCCGCCAGCCCCTCTCCTGTGTGAGCACTGACGGCGACATCAGCGGACTGCTTGAAGCTCTCCGAGGCCGAATCGGCCTTGGTCGCAACCACCAGGATGGGCGAACTGGTGCTCTCGCGGATCGCCTGAACCGCCTCCAGGCTGTCGAACGTGTCCACACACGCGAGCACGATCGCAGCCTTTCCCAGGTATCGGGCAGACGCTGCGAGACCGAGCCGTTCGACAGGGTCGTCTGTCGGTCGCAGCCCTGCGGTATCCACCAGACGAAGTGGCCATCCTGGAAGGTCCAGCATGGCTTCGATCGCATCCCGTGTCGTGCCAGGTATCTCGGTGACGATGGCACGCGCCTCTCCGAGCAACGCATTGAACAATGACGACTTGCCGACGTTGGGTGCGCCAGCAAGAACGATGAGCGCGCCATCATGCACGAGGGTGCCCTGCTCTCCCGTAGCGATCAGGAGATCGAGTGATGTCACCAGCTCCGTCGCCGCGCTCTCGATGCGGACTCTCGGAATGGGTCCGTCGTCTTCCTCCGGGAAGTCGATGTCATAGGCCAGCAACGCCTCGAGCCCCAGAATGCGCATGCGCAGGGCATCGATCCGGCTGGAAAGCCCCCCATCCAGCTGTCGCAGGGCCAGATGATGCGCGGCGGAACTCCGTGCGTCGATCAAGTCTCCGATTGCTTCAGCCTGAAGAAGGTCCAGTTTCCCATTCAACACGGCGCGACGCGTGAACTCTCCCGGTCCCGCCTCGCGCGCACCCGCGTGAAGCGCCGCGGCCAGGACCGACGTCGGTACGACAAGCCCGCCATGCGTGCTGATTTCCAGCAGATCTTCTCCCGTGAATGAGTGGGGAGCATGGTAGAGCGTGGCAACGACATCGTCGATGACGATACCCTCTGCATTGCGAACCACGCAGTGTGTCGCTCGCCGTGTTGCCGTGGGAGCGGGCATGAGCAGCGCGTTGGCCAGCGCACGGACTCCGGGACCACTCGCGCGGATCAGCGCAAGCGCGCCTCGGCCAGGTGCCGTCGCAATGGCGGCGATTGTTCGACCGTCGCCAAAAATGCTCGCAGGGAGTGTATCCACCGCTACATTCGGCATTCGCGACGTATGGCCGTGGGCTCGACAACCAGTGTCTCGCCTGGTTCCACAACCTGTACGCATTCGCGACCCGCATACGCATTCAGTTGCTGTCGCAATCGGATGATGGCATCGTGTGCGCCCGCGGTCACGTGTCGAAATGTGCCCCAGTGATACGGCACCATTGCCCGCGCACGCAGGCGGGTGAACAGCGCAAGCGCATCCTCACCCGTGAGATGACCCCGCCGGAAGGCACGGAGCTTCCAGGGTGGGGCATGCCCTATGGGTAACATGGCAACGTCGAGGTTGCGGCAACCATTCCAGAGCACTCGTTCGACAAGGCTGTGTGTTTCCTCGGTCAG
>JAYVNZ010000327.1:0-10066 GCA_043758185.1 Gemmatimonadaceae bacterium
GGCGCGCAGACCAAGGCGCAGACGCGCGCCATCGCGCACGAGCTTGGCCTGGAGCTCATCGCCGAGAAGGCGGAGAGCCAGGACATCTGCTTCGTGCCAGATGGTGACCACACGAAGATCATCGCGCGCGAGCTTGGCGCGGATGCTCCGGCGCTCAGCCCTGGTGCGTTCGTCCGCGGCGATGGCACGGTACTCGGCCGCCACGATGGCTTCGCGCGGTACACGGTTGGCCAGCGCCGTGGACTTCCGGGCGGCTTTCGCGAGCCGATGTTCGTGGTGGAGATCCGGCCTGCATCACGCGAAGTGGTGATTGGACCGCGTGAGGCATTGCTGGGGCGCGGCGTGGTGACGCGCGAGGTGAATTGGCTGGTGGCGCCACCAGAGGTCGGGAGCGACGTCGAGGTGCAGATCCGCCATCATGCGACTCCTGCGCGCGGCGTGCTCGTGCGCATCAGCGATGACGAAGTGGAGATTGCGCTGGAGTCCCCGGTGTCCGCGATTTCGCCAGGGCAGTCGGTGGTGATGTACTCCGGGGAGATGGTGTTGGGGGGTGGGGTGATCGAACGAGGGAAGAGGGAGTTGCCCATACTGGCTGCCTAACAACTGCTACGAGTACCAACAACAGACTGTAGTACTCGAGTACTCGAGTAGCCAACGCAGTACAAGTACCTGCACGCAGCTTTATGATGCGCCGCTCGCGATTGTGATGACGGGCAGATGACAGACGGACGTTTTACTGGAGTGTGCACAACTTCCGGAAGCTTACCGTCTGGGATCGATCCAGGGTCTTTGCGCAGGACATCTACGCGCTCACTGCGAAGGTAGTGCGGCCGGAGCAGCGCCTCATCAGCGCACAACTGCGCCGATCCGCCCTCTCGATCCCCGCAAACATCGCCGAGGGCTGCGGCATGGCCTCACGCGCTGAGACCATAAGGTACCTGGAGATTGCATGTGGTTCGGTGGCCGAGTCCGAACACCATCTGCAGATGGCCGCCGATCTGGGAATCCTGCCCTCCGCCAGCTGCGCCGCTCTTGCGGATGAAGCCGCCCAACTGAGGAAGATGCTCCGAGCGCTGATCGCACGCTTGCCCGCGTAGTCTGTCGCAGTAGTACTCGTACTGCGTTGGCTACTGAAGTACTGGGTACTACGGTCTTTGGCTGGCACTCACAGTCGTACTAATGTTTCATGGTCTCCGCAAATGCCTTCATTGCCTCCTCCTGCTCCGGCGTCAACTGCTCGGGCACCGTCACCTCCACCTCCACGATCAGGTCGCCCTTCTGCGCGTCCTTTTCGATGCCGTGCCCGCGGACGCGAAAGCGCTTCGCGTTCTGCGTGCCGGGTGGAATCTTGATGGATACCTTCGTTCCATCCAGCGTCTTCACGTTCACCTTCTTGCCCAGCGTGGCATCCACGATGCTGATCTTCACCGGGGCAATCAGGTCCAGCGACTCCCGCTTGTAGAAACGGTCCACCTTCACGGTGAAGGTGATGAGCAGGTCACCCGGCGGTCCGCCCTTCGTGCCGCGAGCGCCCTGCCCCTTGAGCCGGATCTTCGTGCCGGTGTCAACCCCGCTCGGCACCGTGATCTGCACGGTCTTGCGCGTGCGCACTTCTCCCGCTCCGGCACAGGTGGGGCATCGCACCGTGGGGACCTGCCCGCGGCCGAGGCACACGGGACACGGCCGCTGCACCGCGAAGCCGCCCTGCCCGAAGCTGATGGTGCCACGACCGCTGCATTCCGGACACGTCTCCAGCTTTGCACCAGGCGCGGCGCCGCTGCCGTGGCAGGTGGCGCACTCCTCATTCAGGTCCAGCTCCACGGACACCTTGCCGCCCATGGCCGCTGTGCGGAACGGTACCTCGAGAGCCGCCTCCACGTCGGTGCCGCGCTGTGGGCCGCGCGCACGCGCGTTCTGCGCGCCGGCACGTGCGCCTCCCCCGAACATGGAACTGAACAGGTCCCCCAGTCCGCCGATGCCGACGTCGCCGAAGTCGTCCATGTTGATGGTGCCGCCCGCCCCCGGGCGCGCGCCGCCTCCATACGTTCCACCCGGACGCGCGCCGCGTGACGCGCCGCCACCACCAAACCCGCCGAAGGCGCCGAGGCGGCGCATTTCGTCGTACTGCTTGCGCTTGTCCGGATCGCCAAGCGTGGTGTACGCTTCCGAGATGGCCTTGAAGGTGTCCGCCGCCTTCGGATCATTCGGATTCTTGTCCGGATGATGCTTCGAGGCCAGGCTGCGGTACTTCTTCTTCAACTCATCCTGGGTCGCGGACGCCGGTACGCCGAGGATGGCGTAGTAATCCTGCTGGGGTACCATGCTGACTCTACGCGGTCAGCCGTTCCATTGCTTCACGACTACGCGTGCCGGACGGAGGAGCTGTCCGTTGAACACGTAGCCCACCTGGAACGTGCGCGCCACCAGGTGATCCTCATCGGCGCTGGCGGCAGGTTCGGTCATCACAGCCTCGTGCAGCGCCGGATCGAAGGGATGGCCGTCGGGTGTGATGATCTCGAGCCCATGACCGGCGAGCGTCTTGGCCAGCTTCTTCTCGACCATCGCCACGCCGTCCACGAGCGTCTGCGCATCCGTCGTTGCCGGATCGACGTGCGCGAAACGGCCGATGTCGTCGAGCGGATCGATCAGGCCCTTCAGCATGTCGGCCTGCCCCCGAAGGTGCGCATCCTGGCGCTCCTTCGTGGTGCGCCGACGGTAGTTGTCATACTCCGCGGCAAGACGGAGGTATTTTTCGCGCTGCTCATCGAGCTGCGGCTGCACGCCGGCGTCCTCGCTGCCGAAGATCTCGGCGTCCACGGGATCGGCGGGTTGCTCGGGGAGAACGGAGTCGGGCGGAAGCTGGTCTGCGTCTGACATTCGTGTTGGTCCGGGGTACACGGGAAATCTAAAGGGCTCGCCAGCACCCCCGTCAGTGCTGGCGAGTCCCTGTCCCCGTCCAGCGAGCGCAGGCGAGTGCGCCGTCCAGCGAGCGCACGCGAGCGCGCCGTCCAGCACCGTCAGCGACCGCGCGTTCCGCCGGCCACCAGCCGTCGACGCAGCATCTCGAGTGCGGCTTGCGCAGACCGGTGGCGAATCTCCGCCCGGTCGCCAACCATTGCGTATCGGCGTGATTGCACTTCGCCGCCGTAGTCGAGTGCGATCCAGACCGTGCCCACGGGCTTGTCGTCGGACCCGCCGCCAGGTCCGGCAACTCCGGTGATCGCGAGCGCCGCGTCCACGCGGATGCCGGCGCGAATACCGCTCGCCATCGCCCGTACCACGGGCTCACTCACCGCCCCGTGCATCTGGACGAGCTCGGGCGGCACACCCAACAGCGACTGTTTCACCGCGTCATCATACGCGATCACTCCACCGTGCATGACGTCGCTGCTGCCGGGAACAGCCGTGATCCGCGCGCCGAGCATGCCGCCCGTGCAGCTTTCCGCGACACCGATCGTGATGCCGAGTTGCCCACACAAGGCAAGGACCACCTCGGCGAGGTCGGCGCCATCCTCACCATAGACGGCGTCCGCCACCACGGTACGCAGCCGGGATGCCGATGCGGCAAGGCGCGCGTCGGCCTCATCGCCGGACACTCCCCTCACCGTGAGCCTGAGGTCCGTGCCGTCGGCGTTGGGAAGGTAGGCCAGGCCAACATCGCCCACCCCGCCGTCGATGGTCGCCACGAGGTCCGCGATGTGTGACTCACCAACGCCAGTGGTGCGAAGCGTACGCGAACGCACCACCAGGCCTGCCGAGCCTGCCCGCTCGCGGATCAAGGGTAGCAGCGTATCATCCAGCATGCCGCGCATTTCCCGCGGCACACCCGGCAGCATGGCCACCCAGCGCCCGCGGTCGTCCTCGAGCCAGATGCCCGGCGCCGACCCGTGATGGTTCACGAGCTTGCGCGCGCCTGACGGGAGCATGGCCTGCTGCCTGTTGGAGACGGGCATGGGGCGCTGGAACCGCGTGCGCCAGCGCTCCTCCATCCAGGCGAGATGCTCGTCATCGAGGACCATGGTGCGGCCAAACAAGCCTGCGATGGCGGGCTTGGTGAGGTCGTCGCTCGTGGGTCCGAGTCCACCGGTCGTGATCACCGCGCCGGTTCGATCAAGCGCCTCGCGTACGGCATCCGCGATCGACTGGGCCGTGTCGCCGCACGTAGTGCGACGCTCGATCTCCACACCTTCGGCCGCCAGGACGCGCGCCATGTGCGCGGCGTTGGTGTCGATGGTGTAGCCGAGAAGCAGCTCGTCGCCGATGGTGACGGTTTCAATCTTCATGTACGAATCGCGTCCTTGCAGGAGTCGGTCAGTCTGACAGTCTGACCCGCTCGCCGCTGCGCGGCTGCTCGTCTGACAGCGGGTCGTTCAGCACGACAGTCATGATCTGCACCACCGGGTCTCTTGCCGCACGACGTGGTTGTGTAGATCATGACTGAAAGACCAGTCAGTCGACCCGCTGTCAGACGAGGCGCGGGCGGAGCCCGCCGCCGGGTCAGACTCACAGACTGTCAGACCCGCGGTACAGCGGCGCCGATGAATACGCGCCGGTAGCTTCGCAGGTACAGCCACAGCGAGTAGAGTGTCAGCGCAACCGACGCCGCCATTGTTGCAACACCGCAGACGCCATTGAAATTGGCGAACACGTTCCACGCCGCGGTGTCCCACCCGCGTGTTGCCGCGACCGTCGCGATCCAGAACCAGCAGTAGGCGCATCCAATCCAGATAAGCTGGAGCGCGGTCTTCCACTTGGCGGGCCCGATGGCCGCGATCACCACGCCACGCCGTGCGGCCATCTGGCGAAAGAGCGTCATGAACAGTTCGCGCCCAAGGACGATCGCGAGAATCCACCAGGTGAGGGGGACGTCGCCGAACGGCGTGCGGAACGGAAGCTCGTTGAGCGCTCTGACCGGCCATGCATCCGCCGCATGCGCGCTCGGTCGCATGAGCACGAACATCGGGATGCATGTGGCGACGAGCAGAAGCTTGTCCGCCAGCGGGTCCAGCAGACGGCCAAGGTCGGTTTCCTGCTTGCGCGAGCGCGCAATGTGGCCGTCCACGTAGTCCGTGACGGCCGCGATGGTGAACAGGATGAACGCGGCAAGCCGGAGCGCCGACGATGGCGCGAGCGGCAACCACGCAATCAGCGGCGTGATCGCAATGCGTCCGGCAGTGACGGCGTTGGGGAGGTTCACGCGGTGGACGTCGGCTCAGGCGAGTGACTTGAGGACCAGCTTGCTCACGCCGCGCAGCGTCTCGAAGACACCGTCGCCCAGCATGGCGACGCCCTCGAAGTACGGTGCACGCTCGATCCATTCGCCAGTCGGGAGCTGCTCGACGAGAAATTCGCCCGCGTGAAAAGGATCTGGCGTCACGCGTTGCCGGCTGGGATCCGTGATTTCCCATCCCGGATTGAGCGCCGCCTGGAGCTCCTTGATGGGCGCGGCGTTCGGCAGGTCTCGCTTGTTGTACTGGATGATGAACGGCATCTTCGTGAGGTCGTACCCGTATTCGGCCATGTTGTCATACAGGTTCTGCATGGCTTCCTGGTTCGCCTCCATGCGCTCCACCTGTGAATCGGCCACGAACACCAGTCCGTCCACACCCTTCAGGATGAGCTTGCGGCTGGCATTGTAGTAGACCTGGCCCGGCACCGTGTAGAGGTGGAAGCGCGTTTTGAATCCGCGAATCGTGCCCAGGTCCACCGGGAGGAAATCGAAGAACAGCGTGCGTTCCGTTTCGGTGGCGAGCGAGATGAGCTTGCCGCGCGTATCCGGCTGCACCTTGCCGTAGATGTGCTCCAGGTTCGTCGTCTTTCCGCCGAGTCCGGAGCCGTAGTACACGATCTTGCAGTTGATCTCGCGGGACGCATAGTTGATCATCGACATGGCTGTCGTCTCCTTTACTGGAACAGCTTGTCGATTTCATCGTCGGCGCCGGCCAGGAGGCCGGGAGCACCGCCTTGCGCCGCGGTCGGGCGCGCGAACACCTGCTGGAACAACCTGGTCAATTCCTCGACGGTCAGCTTCATCTTCAGGCGCACCAGGCCCAGTGTCGTTCGGTTGTCGAAGAGCACCACGAGGATGACGCGGCGCGCGACGTCGGCAAGATACATCGACTCCTTCTCACCCTGGTGGAACAGCGAGTTGAAGTCGGACTCCCCCATCAGCTTCGCCAGCTGGTCGTTCGCGCTGAAATCCGCCGCGGTGAGGGTCGCGAAGGCCGTGGGATCGAACTTCGGCTGCTCACCCACCGTCGCCACGAGCTGCCCGCTCCGGTCCACGAGCATCGTGCAGCGTGCGCTGCTCTCGTAGAGAAAGCGGTTGAGCGAATCGGTGATGGCGGCGAAGTCGTCTTCAGTGAACGACCAGCTCGCGGCGCCTACGGGCATGAGGGTCTCGGCCTAATCGAGGTGAGCGTGCATGCGGAGCAGCACGTGCTGTCCGCGCTTGCGAAGCGCGGGTTGCGCTTCCCACTTCACGTAGTCCTGCAGCAGCCGGGCGGTTTCCACGCCGGGCCGTCCGCCAAGATAGCCCAGCGCAGCCAGTCGGCGCATCGGCGACCGGCTGAACAGGTCACGCCGGCTGCGCTGCAGCTGGGCCGCCCAAAGCACGAGGCCCGCCGCAAACCCGCCAACGAACGCGATGCCCGCGAGCCTGCTCCGCCTGGCTGCGCTCACATGGCCCGCCGGGCAGACAGCGCCTGCGCGATGGTCACGCCATCCGCGTATTCGAGGTCTCCGCCCACCGGCAGCCCGCGCGCGATCCGCGTGATGCTGATGGGATAGGTCACCAACTGTCGCTGTACATACAATGCGGTCGCTTCTCCTTCCAGACTGGGATTGGTTGCCAGGATCACCTCGCGCACGCCGCCCTCGACCACGCGACGGAGGAGTGGCGCCATGGCCAGGTCGTCCGGCGTGACCCCATCCAGGGGCGACAATCGCCCGCCCAGCACATGATACTGCCCGCGGTATTCGCCCGCTCGCTCGATCGCACCAATGTCGGCCGCCTCTTCCACCACGCAGACGAGCGCTGCGTCACGACGCGGATCGCGACAGATGTGGCACAGCTCCTCCTCCGTGAGGTTGAAGCACCGTGCACACGGGCGCACCTTTTCCGCCAGCGTGCGGAGCGCGTCCGCCAGCCGACGGCTCTGCTCCGGCGGCTGCTTGAGCAGGTGATACGTGAGGCGAAGGGCCGTCTTTCGGCCAATACCGGGTAGTCTCGCCAGCTCTCCGGTGAGGTCGTCAATTGCAGACATGCCTGGGACGAGCTAGAACGGAAGCTTGAACGGCAGGTTGAGCCCACCGGTAAGATTTCCCATGGCGCGCTGCGCCAGGTCCTGGGCTTTCTTCTGGGCCTCCGTCACGGCCACCAGGAGCAGGTCCTCGAGCATCTCGACGTCGGATGCGTTCACCACGCTGGGATCGATCTTGATCGAGCGCACCGTTCCCTGGCCGTTGGCTTCGACCGTCACCATGCCGCCACCCGCCGACGCCGTGACGGTCTCCTGCTGGAGCTCGGCCTGCATCGTCTGGAACTTGCCCTGCATCTCCTGCGCCTGCTGCAGCATCTTCATGAAGTCAGCCATGCCACCAAGCTACGCGCCGTCGCAGTATCGTGGCAAGCGACGCGGGACACGTGTCAGTCGGCAAGGTCCAGGTCGAGCGCGTCGATCGCCCGATCGAGTACGGGATCCCGGCGGCGCATGGCGGTGAGGCGCTCGCTTCGCACCATGGCGTCGGTGAGCCGAACCGGGGGCGCAGACACCCCCGACGCTGCGCGCACGACCACACGCTGCACACCCGGGAAGAGCGTGCGCAGCGCGCTGGTGACCCCCTTTTCATCCTTGTGCAGTGCCTGCTCGTAGATGGGGTTCGACTCGTCGAGCGCCACCGTCACGTCGCCCTTGCCGTTCACCGCAAGGGGCGCCGCGTGTTCGAGGGCGGTAGCCGCAAGGCTGTTGCCGGTGCCGCGCATTGCGGACACCAGCTCGTCCCATCGCTCCACCAGCTGGTTGAGGTCGGGCACCGGGTGATCCATGCTCCGCACCGGCGTCGCCGCGCGCTCCGCGGCGGCCGGCCGGGGCGGTGCCACGGCGGACAAGGCCTCGCCCTTCAGCGGCGGCGTCCGATCCGCGTCGCGCACCACCGTGCGCCAGTCCATCACGGGCACATCCGCCGGGCGGGGGGGGGCCGGCTTGGGCTCCGGCTCGCGCTGCATGGGCTGAGCAGCGCGCCTGGGCTCTGGCGGCTCCATTTCCGCACCGCTTCCACCGCCGCCCAGCCGGCGCAACACGGCCTCGAGCGATACAGTGTGGTCCAGGAGCGCAAACCGCACGAGCAACGCCTCCAGCAACAGCTGTTGCTGCCCGCTTTTCCGGAACCTGGGCTCGAGCTCCGTGAGGGCCGAGAGCATGCGCAGCAGGTCACCGGCGGTAAACGCCTCCTTGCGGGCGGCGAGCGCCTCGCGCATCCGGTCGCTCGTTTCCGGCGCGGCGCCCCCAAGCGTCACGGCAAGCTGGGCTCGCACCACGTCGGCAAAGCCGGTGAGGAACTGTCCGAAGTCGATGCCCGCATCGGCAAGGCGCCCCACAAAGCTGAACACATCCCCCGCTCGGCGGTCGACGAGGAGGTCGAGCAGCGCCACAAACTCATCTTCCGGCACCAGGCCGAGGGCTTCTCGCACGCGCTCGGGCGCAACGTCGCCGTCGCCCATGGAGAGCACCTGGTCCGTGAGCGAGAGGGCGTCGCGCATGGATCCATCCGCGGCGCGGGCGATCATGGCGAGGGCGTCCGGGTGCGCGGCCACTCCTTCCTCGCGCAGCACCTTCTCCAGGCGCAGCCTGATTTCCCCTGGCCCGATGCGCTTGAAATCGAAACGTTGCAGCCGGCTGAGGACCGGCGCCGCCGCCTGCGCGATCTTCTGCGGCTCGGTGGTGGCGAACACGAAGACCACGCGCGGTGGTGGCTCCTCGAGCACCTTGAGCAGCGCGTTCCACGCTTCGCGCGTGAGCATGTGCGCCTCGTCCACGATGTAGACCTTGTATTGGTCATCACCCGAAGGCGCGTACATGGCGCGCTCGCGCAGGTCGCGCGCGTCATCCACACCGCGATTGGAGGCCGCGTCGATCTCCACGACGTCAAGCGAGGACGCGCCGCTCCAGATTCGCAGGCAGCTTGCGCACTGGCCACACGGTTCGCCGTCGAGGGCCGGGTCGAGCCGGCGCTCGCAGTTGAGGGCCATGGCGAGGACGCGGGCCAGCGTGGTCTTGCCCACGCCACGCGGTCCGCAGAGCAGGTATCCGTGCGCCACGCGATGGCGCGCGATTGCACCCTTCAGCGTGGCCGCGACGTGCGACTGGACAGCGACGTCGGCAAAGGTTTTCGGGCGATACTTGCGAGCGAGGGCGAGGGCCATGACCAGGAAAGCTAGCGGGTGCAGACCGGCGAGTACCAACCAAAGACTCGAGATTTCAGTACGCAGTAGCCAACGCAGTACGAGGCTACCACCCTCATGCATCTGCTTCGCTTCGCTCGGGACGACAGCAGACCTGGAGCGAGCAGGTCCTTCGCTTCGCTCAGGACGACAGCAGACCTCGACCCGCCAATCGTACGGCGAGAAAAAAGGCGCGGGGAGCAATCCCCTGGAGGATGCTCCCCGCGCCAATATCCCAGGCCTGACGAAGCGACGTCAGACACCTCATGCCGCTGCTACCTTCGGGGTCCTGACGGAATTAGAAGGCTGCCGCCCTTCGGGACCTGGGACTCCAGCAATCTAACCAGGCACCCAACGGCCGACAACGCGCCAGACCCCTGCTCAGTGCACCGCGTCAGCACACGTCGCGATCGCCGCCCGCACCACGGCTGCAGCCTGAGCCATCTCCGCTGCGTCCACGTCGAGGTGGGCCACCGCTCGCACGCGCGTGGGATTCCATTCGCTGATCAGGACGCCTCCGTCCTGCGCCCGCGCGATGACGTCGGCGCTCGTCACCCCGAGCGGGAGATCGATCATCACGATATTCGTATCCGGCCACACGACCGTTGCCCCGGCCACGCCCTC
>JAYVNZ010000328.1:0-16775 GCA_043758185.1 Gemmatimonadaceae bacterium
TACTCCAGAAGACCAAAGTGTTCGAGGAGCCTCCCGTTTCCAACACCTGGTCAAACCTGCTGATCAGCCTGCTCCCGATCCTGCTGATCGTTGGTCTGCTCTATTTCCTGTTTGTCCGCCAGCTCAGGCAGGCTGGACGCGGTGCGATGAACTTTGGCAAGAGCAAGGCCAAGCTGCTCGCCCGGGACCGCGAAAAAGTGAGTTTTTCCGAAGTCGCCGGCTGCGACGAGGCCAAGGAGGAAATCTCCGAGGTCGTCGAATTCCTGCGCGACCCGAAAAAATTCCAAAAAATGGGCGGCAAGATTCCCAAGGGTCTGCTGCTCGTCGGTCCTCCCGGCACGGGCAAAACGCTCCTCGCCAAGGCGGTCGCGGGCGAGGCCGACGTGCCCTTCTTCAGCATCGCAGGTTCCGACTTCGTTGAGATGTTCGTGGGCGTTGGCGCGTCGCGCGTCCGTGACATGTTCGAGCAGGGCAAGAAGAACGCGCCCTGCCTGATCTTCATCGACGAGATCGACGCCGTGGGTCGCCAGCGCGGCGCGGGCTGGGGAGGCGGCCACGACGAGCGCGAGCAGACCCTCAACCAGCTCCTCGTCGAGATGGACGGCTTCGAGTCGAATGACGGCGTGATCCTCATCGCCGCCACGAACCGGCCCGACGTGCTGGATCCCGCGCTGCTGCGTCCGGGCCGCTTTGACCGGCAGATCGTGGTGGATGCGCCGGACCTGCGCGGCCGCGAAGGCATCCTCAAGGTGCACCTGCGCAACAAGCCGGTGGGCGAGGATGTGGAAATCACCACGCTCGCTCGTGGCACCCCCGGCATGGCGGGCGCTGACCTGGCCAACCTGGTGAATGAAGCGGCGCTGCTTGCTGTACGTCGCGGGCACGACAAGATCTACATGGATGACCTGGAAGAGGCGAAGGACAAGGTCATGCTCGGGGCAGAGCGCAAGTCCATGGTGATGAAGGACGAGGAGCGGCGCTTGACGGCCTACCACGAGGCCGGCCACGCGCTCTGCGCGATGAAGGTCATTGGCAACGACCCGCTGCACAAGGTGACCATCGTGCCGCGTGGACGCGCGCTGGGTCTGGCGTTCACGCTGCCGGAAGACGACCGCGTGTCCATCACCCGCATGCAGCTCGAGGCGCTTCTGGTGATGACATACGGTGGTCGCACGGCCGAGGAGCTGGTGTTCGGGTACGATCGGGTCACGACCGGCGCCTCGAGCGATATCCAGAAGGCCACGAGCATCGCGCGTCGCTACGTGACCCAGTGGGGTTTGTCCGACGCGATCGGCCCAATCCTCGTGGGCGACAACGAACAGGAAGTGTTTCTCGGTCGCGACCTCCAGAGCCGCCGCGAGGTCAGCGAGCAGACGGCGCAGCTCGTGGACGCAGAGGTGAAGCGCGTGATCACCAAGGCATATGATCGCGCAAAGGTGGTGCTGGCGGAGAACATCGACCTCCTCCACACGCTCGCGAATGCGCTGCTGGAGCGCGAGACGCTCACGGCTGAAGACATCAAGATGATTGCGCGGGGCGAGGCACTGCCTCCGCGTACCAGCGGCATTCCGCTGGTGGTGCCCGTCATGCCTCCCTCCCCGCCTGCGCCGGTGCTGGAGCCGCGACGCAAGCCGTTGCTCGGCGGACCGGAGCCATCGCCGGCCTGATGGCCGGCGAGTCTGACAGTCCGACTGTCTGACGTCTGGCAGCAGGCAAGGAAAGGGCACTCGCCGACCAGGCGGGTGCCTTTTGCCGTAGTCCTGTCGAACTGTCGGACTGACCGACGCGTTATCTTGTGCCAATGCCTGCCACCTGGACTGTAAGGGGCCGAGTGGTGTCTCTCGAGCGTCCACTCGTCATGGGAGTGGTGAACGTGACGCCCGACAGCTTCAGCGACGGCGGCAGTTATTTCTCGCCTGAGGCCGCGCTGGCGCAGGCCACGCGCCTGATGTCGGAGGGCGCGGACATCCTCGACATCGGCGGCCAATCGACGCGCCCGCACGGCGCCGTGATCGTGCCGGCGGACGAGGAGATGCGCCGCGTGTTGCCGGTCATTCGCGTGCTCGTTCAGGAACGGCCGGACGCATTGCTGTCTGTGGACACGGTGAGGGCATCTGTCGCGGAAGCGGCCCTGCGCGCGGGAGCACACATTGTCAACGACGTCTCGGCCCTGCGGCTCGATACCGGAATGGCAGCGGTGTGCGCACGCGAGGACGCGGGCCTGGTGCTCATGCATTCGCGGGGTGGTGTGGAGGACATGGCCACGTATGCCCATGCCGTATTTGCCGGCGATCCGCTGGACGACGTCCTGGACGAGCTGGGCGAACGCATCGCGACGGCACTCGGGCTGGGGATCGCACGCGAGCGAATCGTCGTCGACCCGGGAATCGGGTTCGGAAAGCATTCCGAACATTCCCTCCGGTTGCTCGGATGTCTCGAGCGATTCAGCGCGTGGGGCTTTCCGGTGATGGTCGGCGCGTCACGCAAGCGCTTCATTGGCGAGATCACTGGCGTGACGGATTCGCACCTGCGCGTGCATGGCAGCGTGGGTGCCGCGGTGGCTGCGTACGATCGAGGCGCGCGCATCTTCCGCGTGCACGACGTGGCCGCCACGCGGCAGGCGCTCGACGTGGCTGCCGCCATTCGGCTGTCGGGGGTTACGTGACGGAGCTGGAGCAGCTGCGGCTACTGCACCCAGGCTGGCGCGACGTGCTCGAGGTGGCGGTAGTCGCGCTCGCGCTCTATCGCGTGCTCAAGTTGTTTCACGGAACGCGCACCCTTCAGATGGTGACGGGGCTGGGCATCCTGCTGGCCGTATATGCCGCGGCATGGCTGCTCAAGCTGGACATGATCAGCTACCTGCTCGGCTTCGTGTTCCAGTACGGCGCCATTGCGCTCCTGGTGGTTTTCGCGCCGGAGTTGCGCGCCGCGCTGGCGCACCTGGGACAGGCGCGCTTTGGGCAGATGTTCCACGAGATGGGAGCGCACGAAGTTGCCGAGGAGGTTCTCGAGGCGGTGGAGCGGCTGAGCCGCTCGGGACTCGGCGCCATCATCGCGCTCGAACGCGACACGTCGCTCGACAACTATGCGGAGTCCGGATCGCGCATCGAGGCCAGGGTATCAGCAGACTTGCTGATGACCATCTTCACGCCCTACTCCCCGCTGCATGACGGCGCGGTGGTCATCCGCGGCGACGCGATCATCGCGGCAAGCTGCATCCTGCCCCTTTCGCAGAAGCCCATATCGGACCGTGCGCTGGGCACGCGCCACAGGGCGGCGCTCGGCCTGAGTGACGAGACCGACGCGCTCGTCATTGTGGTGAGCGAAGAGCGCGCCACCATCTCGATCGCGGAGCGTGGACGGCTCTGGCGCGACGTGACGCCGATGGAATTGCGCGCGGTGCTCGAGGGCCGCGCCCCGGTACGGAACGACCTTGAGCCTGTGGGAGTGCCGACCTGACCACGCGCAGGGCGGAATGGATCGTGGGCGTGGTGCTGCTCGCCGTGTACGTGACGACGATGGCCCCCGGCGTCACGTTCTGGGATGCGGGCGAGTTCATCGCGGCGGCCCACACACTGGGCATACCGCATCCGCCGGGCACGCCGTTGTTCGTGGCGCTTGGTCGTGTGTGGACGCTGGCGCTTGGCACCGTGACGGGAGTAGCGCGTGCGTCCAACCTGCTGTCCGCGGTGAGTACAGGCATCGCGGGCGCGCTCGCGGTGCGCGTCGTCGCTCGCGCCGCGCCGCAGCGGGTGGACGTTGCATGGGGGGCGATTGCCGGCGCGTTGTGCGCGGGCGTGATGTCGAGCGTGTGGGCGAACGCCACCGAAACGGAGGTGTACGCGGTGTCGCTGCTGCACGTGATGCTGCTGCTTGCCTGCGCGCAGCGCGCATCCGGGGAGGACGAGGGGGGCCGCTGGTTGTTGTGCACGGCCTATGTGATTGCCCTCGCGCCCGCGGTCCACCTGAGTGCACTCATTGGCGCGCCGGCTGGGATAGTCCTGTCGTCGCGCCGCGCCGACGGCAAGTGGTGTGTGGACCGGATGCTGTTGCTCGGCGGCGTGCTGGTGGCGGCGGCTGGTGTGGGCAGGATGTCCTGGCTGCTGGCGGGTTGCGGGGCAGTCATCGCCGCGGCACCGCTCGCGCTCCCCGCGGGCAACTGGCCTCCGCGACGCGTACTGGCGGCACGTGTTGTTACGGCGGTTGCACTGACTGGCATTGCGGCCAGTGCGCTGCTGATCATGCTGATCCGTGCCCGACATGACCCGGCAGTCAATCAAGGCAACCCGTCCACGCTGGGCGCGCTCGCGGACGTGATAGCGCGCCGGCAGTATGACGTGGCGCCCATGTGGCCGCGTCGCGCGCCGGCGTGGCTGCAGCTCGCGAACCTGCTGCAATACCTCGACTGGCAGTTTGCGCTGGCCTGGGGTCGCGGCATCTTCACCACGCCCGCGCGCGTGATCACTACTCTGGGCTTTCTGCTCCTGGGCGGGGCGGGTTGGCGCGCCATGCATCGCGACGTGCCTCGCCTGGCGGCGGCGCTCGCGATGCTCGCGGTGAGCGGCACGATTGGTGTCGCGGCATACCTCAACCTCAAGGCGGGCGCGACACTCGGCTATGGATTCGTGCCGGCCGACGCGCACGAGGC
The DNA here is from genome assembly GCA_043758185.1 of Gemmatimonadaceae bacterium. Taxonomy (GTDB): domain Bacteria; phylum Gemmatimonadota; class Gemmatimonadetes; order Gemmatimonadales; family Gemmatimonadaceae; genus AG11. The sequence continues at coordinate 4,649 of JAYVNZ010000328.1, forward strand.
GCGTGAACGCGACTATTTCTTCGTGCCGGGGTTCTGGGCGTGGGGGCTGTTCGCGGGATACGGCGCGTTGGCATTCGTGCGCCGGCGCAGCTGGCCGGTCTGGGTGGCTGCCGCTGTTGCGGTGCTGCCCATCGCCGCCAACTGGCGGGCGACGAATCGGCGCGCCGGCGATGGTGCGTGGGCGCCGCGTGAAGTGGCGCGTGCGCTGCTCACCAGTGTACCGCCGCGGACCGTGCTGTTCGTGGCCGGGGACAATGATACGTACCCGCTGTGGTATCTCCAGCGCGTCGAGGGCGTGCGTCCCGATGTCATGGTGGTGACGTTTCCACTCCTTCCGGCAGATTGGTACGTGCAGGAAATTGCGCGCCGCACGGGACTTCGATGGCCGGCCACCGCGCACGTGGCGGGCGCGCGGTGGCAACACGAGGAGCGCGCAGCGCTCATCGCGCGTGCAGCGCGCAACGCCGGGTGGGCCGTGGGCGTGTCCACCGGACTGCCGTCGGCCGAACGACGGTTGCTCGGATCCGGGTGGCGACTGCGTGGAGCGACCTACGTCTCGTCCGCAGCGGCGAACGGCATCATCGAAGCGCCGGTGATCGACAGCATGAGTGTCCCGGTAGCATGGCGCAATGCTGAGCCGCGGAGGCAGCGCGGCGCCTCCCGCGGTCCTGACGACGTGAGTGCGGCCATGCTGGCGCTGCTCGACTGTGCGCGGATCGGGCGGCTTCCGCAGGGGCGATCGGCGGCGCGCGACTCGCTTGAAGTGGGGTGCAACTTTCGGTAAATTATCGTGTTATGCCATTTCAGGACCTGTCCACCCGGCTCGCCGAGGTGGGCGATCGAATCGAGCGGGCGCGGGTGCGGGGCGGGCACGGGCAGGCCGTAACGATCGTCGCGGTGACGAAGACGTACGGCCCGGATGCGCCCGTGGCGGCGTGGGATGCCGGCGTCCGGGACGCCGGTGAAAACAAGGTGCAGGAGGCGCTGGAGAAGATGTCCCGCGTGGCCCAGCCCATTCGCTGGCACCTCATTGGGCACCTTCAGCGGAACAAGGTGAAGCTGCTGGACGGCTTCCACCTGGTGCATTCGATGGACAGTGCGCGCCTTGCAGACGCGCTGGGTGCTGCGGGCGTGGCGCGCGGCCGGCCGTTGGACGCGTTGCTGCAGGTGAACGTGTCCGGTGAAGGCACGAAGGGCGGCTACGGCCCGGGAGACGTGCCGCAGGAGGCCGAACGGTTGCACGACGTGCCGGGATTGGTGGTGCGCGGGGTGATGACGATGGCTCCATTCGACGCCGACGAGACGACGTTGCGTACCGTGTTTCGCGGAGCGGCGGCAAGCATGGAGCAGCTGCGGACGGCGGGGCACCCGGCAACGGAGCTGTCGATGGGAATGTCTGGCGATTACGAGGTCGCGGTGGAAGAGGGCGCCACTCTGGTGCGTCTCGGAACCGTGCTGTTCGGAGCGAGAGCCGCCTAATGGACGAGACCTTTCACCTGACACCGCTGGACGTGCGTCGCTACGACTTCGGCAAGTCGTTGCGCGGCTACGATCCCGAGCGCGTGGAGCAGTTTCGCGAGCAGGTTGCCGAGGAGCTGGAGCGGCTGACCCGCACGTCGCAGGACCTGGAGCAGAAGGCCAAGGGCTTTCACGAGCAATTGCGCGCGTTTCGCGAACGCGACAAGGCGCTCAACGATGCCCTCGTGAGCGCGCAGCAACTGCGAGCGGAGATCCGCGAATCGTCCGAGCGGGAAGCGGCGCTCATCATCCGCGAGGCACGCGCGCAGGCGGATGCCGATACGGAAGACGCACGCAGTGAAATCCGGAAGCTCGAACAACATCTCGCGGAGCTGGATCGTGCGCGGCGCTCGCACCTCGCGCAGATGCGCGTGTCGGTGGAGCGTCACCTGTCGGAGATCACGGCGGCCGAGAATGCGCCGGCACCCCGGATGCCGTCACTGCTGCGCGACGGTGGCCCGACGACCGGAAATGGAGTCGCGGAGCGGGCATGATGGTGCAGATGCCCATGCCGCACGCCGAATCGGTACGTGCGCATACGCTGGAAGCCGTGGAGTCCGCGGCGGCCGCCGTGCGGGCGCAGTGCGCGACCGTGCCGGAGGTGGCGCTCATCCTTGGCACGGGACTGGGTGACCTGGGCAAGACCATCGACGTCGAGGCGGTGGTGCCCTACGCGGAGATTGCGGGCTTTCCGCTGTCCACCGTGGAGAGTCATGCGGGCCGCCTGCTCATTGGGCGGCTGGGGGGCAAGGCGATTGTGGCGATGCAGGGTCGCTTTCACCGGTACGAAGGCTACTCGCTGCAACAGGTCACGTTCCCGGTGCGGGTGCTTCACGCGCTCGGTGCCAGGTCACTCATCGTGTCGAATGCGTGTGGCGGAATGCATCCGCTGTGGCAGACCGGCGACCTGATGCTGCTTGCCGACCATATCAACCTGCTGGGCGACAATCCGCTCATCGGCGCCAACGACGATCGGCTGGGCGCACGCTTTCCCGACATGTCTGCGCCGTACGACGAGGGGCTTCGTGCACTGGCGCGCGAGGTAGCGGCGTCGCAGGGCACGGTGCTGCGCGAGGGCGTGTACGTGGCGGTGGCCGGCCCCAACCTGGAAACGCGTGCCGAGTACCGGATGCTGCGCGCGATGGGCGCGGACGTGGTGGGGATGAGCACGGTGCCGGAGGTGATCGTGGCGCTGCACGCCGGCATGCGCGTGCTCGGCCTCAGCATCATCACGGACCAGTGCCTGCCGGATGCGCTGCAGCCGGCCGACGTCGAGACGATCATCACCACCGCGATGCGTGTGGAGCCCCGCCTCACCGCGCTCGTGCGTGGCCTGCTGGAGCGCATGTGAGCATTGCCGACATGACTGCACCCCGTTTTGCCCTGCTCCCCGCGGACGAACCCGCGGCGGAGCTGGAGCAGGCCCTGCTGGAGCGCTGGCGCGAGGAGCGCCTGTTCGAGCAGACGCTGGCCCAGCGTGACGGCGCGCCGCCCTTCGTGTTCTATGAGGGGCCTCCCACCGCCAACGGCCGTCCGGGCATCCATCACGTCTTCGCGCGCACCATCAAGGACCTGTTCTGTCGCCACCGCGCGATGTCGGGCTACCGGGTCGAGCGCAAGGCAGGCTGGGACACGCACGGGTTGCCCGTGGAGATCGAGGTCGAGAAGCGACTCGGCCTGGCTGGCAAGCAGGACATCGAGAAGCTCGGTGTGGCGGAGTTCAACCGGCTCTGCCGCGAAAGCGTGTTCACCTATCGCGCCGAGTGGGAACTGCTCAGCGAGCGCATTGGGTACTGGCTGGATTACGAGCACCCGTACGTCACGTACACGAACAACTACATCGAGAGCGTGTGGTGGTCGCTGGCCGAGCTGCATGGCAAGGGGTTGTTGTCGCGTGGGCACAAGATCCTGCCGTACTGCCCACGCTGCGGCACCACGCTCTCGAGCCACGAGGTGGCGCAGGGCTACGAGGACGTGAGTGATCCCAGCGTGTACATTGCGCTGGACCTGGGCCAGGTGGGTGGCGAAGTCGTCGAGGATGCCGACGACAGGCCCGGCCGTACCCAGCGCCGTATCCTGGTGTGGACCACTACGCCCTGGACGCTGGTCTCGAACACGGCGCTCGCTGTGCATCCCGACCTGGCCTACGTGGAACTGCGCAAGACCGACAGCAGCGACACGCGCACCATCATCATGGCCGAGGCGCGGGTGAAGGCCGTGCTTGGCGACGACTATGCGCTGCGGTGGACGACCGTGGGCACGTTGACCGGGGCGGCCCTGGTGGGCGCGCGCTATCGGCGTCCGCTGGATTGGCTCGCGTTTCCCGAGGGCACCAACCACGAAATCGTGGTTGGTGAAAGCTTCGTGAGCGCGGACGACGGGTCGGGCGTGGTGCACATGTCGCCGGCGTTTGGCGCGGATGACTACGCGGCCGGCCAGCGGCACAACCTCGCGTTCCTGCAGCCGGTGAATTCGCGCGGCGAGTTTCCCCTCGACATGCCGCTTGTCGGCGGCAAGTTCGTGAAGGCCGCCGATCCGGACCTCATTGCGGAACTGAAGCGGCGCGATGTGCTGTGGAAGGCAGGCACGCTGACGCACTCGTATCCGCATTGCTGGCGCTGCCGCACGCCGCTGCTGTACTACGCGCGGTCGTCGTGGTTCGTGCGCACCAGCACGTACAAGCAGGAGATGCTCGCACGAAACGCGGAGGTGAACTGGAACCCACCCGAAGTGGGTTCGGGGCGCTTTGGCGAGTGGCTGGAGAACAACATCGACTGGGCGGTCTCGCGCGACCGCTTCTGGGGTACGCCGCTGCCACTGTGGGTCTGCGATGCCGACGCGGAGCACGTGGACGCGGTGGGCAGCTTCGCGAACCTCGCGGAGCGTTCCGGGGCTGCGCTCTCCGCGGAGTTCGACCCGCACAAGCCGTTCATTGATGCATACGAGTGGGATTGTGCAGTGGCCGGCTGCGGGGGACGCATGCATCGCACACCGGAAGTGATCGATGCGTGGTACGACTCGGGGTCGATGCCGTTTGCGCAGTGGCACTACCCCTTCGAGAACGCGGACACGGTCGCTGCGCAGTTTCCAGGCGACTTCATCGCGGAGGGTCAGGACCAGACGCGCGGATGGTTCTATTCGCTGCTCGCCATCGCGACGGGCCTCGGCGATGCGTTGCCCAACAACGCGCGCGGCACCGCGGCACCGTATCGCGCGGTGATGGTGAACGGCATCGTCACGGATGCCGAGGGCAAGAAGATGTCGAAGAGCCGTGGCAACATCGTGGAGCCGCACGGCGTCATCGAGCGGCATGGCGTCGATGCGGTGCGGCTGTTCCTGGTGAGCAGCAGCAAGGTGTGGGAGGAGCGGCGCTTCGACGAGGCGGTGATTCGTCAGGGCGCGGGCCGGTTCCTGCGCACGCTGAAGAACATCTACAGCGGCATGTTCGCGAACTATGCGAACTTCGGGTGGTCGCCGTCGGACGCGGATCCCGCGCCGGCCATGCGGCCGGTGATGGACCGCTGGATCCTGTCGCGGCTCGCGACGGTGGAACGTCGCGCACATGCGCTCATGATGGACTATGATCCCTTTGCCGCGTCGCGTACGGTGATGGATTTCGTGGACGACGACCTGGCGAACTGGTACGTGCGCCAGTCGCGTGCGCGGTTCTGGGCTGCAGACACGGTGTTCACGGACGACAACAACGCCGCATTCGCGACACTGCATGAGGTGCTCGTTGTCGTCTGCCGGCTGCTGGCGCCCTTTGCGCCCTTTGTGACGGACCAGCTGCATCGCGAGCTCGTGGGCACGTCCGTGCACCTCGCGCCCTACGTGCGCGTGGCCGCTGCGGTGCCGGACGAATCGCTCGAGCGGTTGATGGCGAGTGTGCGCACGCTCGCGACGCTGGGTCGTGCGGCACGCGAGCAGGCGAAGATCAACGTCCGCCAGCCGCTGTCCCGCATGGTCTGTGTGGCGCCCGCGGTTGACGAACAGGCGCTCCGCGCGCTGCTCCCGGTGCTGGCCGCGGAGCTCAACATCAAGCAGGTGGAGCTGGCCACGAGCGGCGATGCCCTGGTCACGTTGGAGGCAAAGCCGAACTTCCGCGCGCTCGGGAAGAAATTCGGCAAGAAGACACCGCTGGCGGCGGAAGCGGTGTCGGCCTTCACGAGTGAGCACCTGCGGTCGTTCGAGCAGGGGTCCGAGCTCCTGGTGACGGTGGATGGGGAGACTCACGGACTCGGCCCGGACGACCTCACCATCGTGCGGCGCGCGTCGAGCGCGTTGGTGGTCGAGGAGGCGCACGGGTTCTTTGCCGCCATCGACCCCGTGCTCACGCCGGCCCTCGAGCGGGAGGGGCTGGCACGTGAGGTCATCAGCAGGGTACAGCGTATGCGAAAGGAAGCCGGACTGGCGGTGAGTGATCGCATCCGGCTGTGGTTGGGCGGAGATGAGGCGGTGCTGGAGGCGATGCGCGCGCATCGCGACTGGATCGCCGACGAGGTTCTCGCGACGGAATGCACCGTCGGGGATGTCACGCAGGGACCCGAGCACTTTTTGGCACGGCAGACCGTGGATCTCGATGGGATGCACGCAGACCTTGCCCTAACCAAGGACGATTAGCGATGGCCACGTCAGAGAGCGCGACCGCAAAGGCCGCGAAGCCCAAGCCGATGCCGAAGAAGCAGCTGCAGCACTTCGAGAAGCGATTGATGGAGGAGCGCAAGCGTGTGCTGAAGGAGCTGGGCCACTACGACGAGGCTTTCGGCAGCACGTCGCAGGAGTCCGACGGCGATCTCAGCAGCTACTCCTTCCATATGGCCGATCAGGGCACGGATGCCATGGAGCGCGAGAAGGCGTTCCTGTTCGCGAGCCAGGAAGGGCGATTCCTCTGGCACATCGACGAGGCGCTGCGCCGGTTGTACCGCTCGCCCGAGACCTTCGGCAAGTGCCACAACTGTGGGCAGGACATCGCGTTCGAACGGCTGGATGCGCTCCCACACGCGCGGTTCTGTATCCAGTGCAAGCAACGCGAGGAAGATGCAAAGTCGAAGTAACGCGGCAGTCTTCTGGCCTGTCGTTGCCGTCCTCGCCACGCTGGACATGGTGACGAAGGGGATCGCCGAACGGATGCTGGCGCCGCAGCGCATACCGCACGAGGTGGTGGGCGGATGGCTGCGGCTCACGCTCGTCTACAATCCGGGTGCGGCATTCGGGTTGAATCTCGGCCCGCAGTCGCGTTGGATCTTCACCGGGCTCACGCTGGTGGCGCTGGTGATCCTGGCGCGGTTGTTCCTCGCCACCGCGCGTGGCAACCTGCCACGGACGCTCGCCCTGGCACTGGTGTGCGCCGGCGCTGTGGGCAACCTGCTGGACCGCTTGCGGTCGGAAATGGGCGTTGTGGATTTCCTGGATGTCGGCATTGGCGATGCGCGGTGGCCGACGTTCAACGTGGCGGACATGGCCGTGAGCGTCGGCGCGATGCTGCTGGCGTGGGTATTGTGGCAGGAGGATCGCGCCGCGGTGCGGCACGAGGCCGAGCAACGCATGCTTACGGCCGTCGGCGCATCCCCAGCCGTTGACGGCGGAGAACTCATCTGACGACTACTACTGTTCCGGCGCGTTCGACCGCCGGCCTGTTCTGGGGCACCGCCGGCGCCGTGGTGGTAGCCGACGTGGTGTCGAAAATGCTTGCGGAGCGGTTGCTGGCGCCACGCTACGTGCCGCACCAGATCATCGGTGACCTGGTGCGGTTCACGCTGGCGTACAACCCCGGTGCGGCGTTCAGCATGTCGCTGGGCGCATATTCCCGCGTCATCTTCGGCGCGTTCGCCGTGCTGGCCCTGGGAGTGTTGTACCGCCTGTACCGCATGACCGGCACCGGTGCGCGCGCGGGCGACCTGACGCGTATCGTTGCGCTCGGCCTGGCCTGGGGCGGAGCTGCCGGGAACCTGATCGACCGCTTCCGCTCGCCGCTCGGCGTGGTGGACTTCATCGACATCGGCGTGGGAAGCGTGCGGTTCTGGACGTTCAACGTCGCGGATTCGGCAGTCACGGTGGGGGCGATCGTGCTGGCGTGGTCGCTGTCGCGCGAGGACAGCGATCACCGGCAGGCGCAGGCTGCTGCACGTCGCAACGAGCAACTTGTACCGGACGCCATGTCCGGCAACGCCGTACTGGAGGCGACTCCCCTGGTTCACAAGCCCGGCGAAGGGACGGAGGCGTGAGCGGCGGTGGCGCCGGTATCGGCGGCGCCCGGCACGTGCTCACGGCTCCAGCAGACGCCCCTCGGCTGGACCTGTTCATCGCCGGCGCGCTGGACGTGTCGCGCACCCAGGCCGCCACGCTCATTGCCACGGGCTGCGTCACCGTCAACGGGGCGCCAGAGCGGGCGAGCTATCGGCCGGTGAGCGGCGATGCGGTGGTGGTGGACATTGCGCCCCCCACCGGCCGGCCGGTGACGGCAGAAGACATTCCCCTGGTGATTGCGTTCGAGGATGACGACGTGCTGGTGGTGGACAAGCCCGCCGGCATGGTCGTGCACCCCGCGCCTGGCAACTGGAGCGGCACGCTGGTGAATGCGTTGAAGGGGCGTGGTGGTCCGCTGTCGGAGCTGGGCGGCGAGGAGCGGGAGGGCATCGTCCACCGCCTGGACAAGGAGACGTCCGGCCTGCTGCTGGTGGCCAAGACGGACCGGGCGCATCGCGTATTGGGTGCGGCGATGGCGAAGCGGGAGATCGTGCGGCGGTATGCGGCGCTGTCGTGGGGTCACCTCGACGCCGACGCGATCAGCGTGGACAAGCCCATTGCCCGGGACCCGCGAGACCGAAAGCGCATGGCAATCGTCAGTAGTGGGCGAGCGGCCCGCACGGACTTTGTGCGGCTGGCGCGGTTCGACGCGGTGGACCTGTTGCGCGCCCATCTGCATACCGGGAGGACACACCAGATCCGTGTGCATCTCGCGTCCATCGGACATCCCGTGGCGGGCGATGACACATATGGAGGCGGCGGGGGCCGCCGGCTCATTGCGCTGCCGGGCAAGCGGCACTTCCTGCATGCTGCGTGGCTGCGGTTCATCCATCCGGCATCGGGAGCTTCGGTGGACCTCCGGAGTGCGTTGCCGCCGGATCTCGTGCGCTGCATGGAGAGCGTTGCGGACGACGCGGTACCGCACGACAATGCGCCTGTTCGCCCGTTTGCCGACACCGATCCGCTGGAGTATTTTGGCTTCTACCGAGATGATGATTGAGGAGCGTGCGGCGGCGCGGACGTTACTCTTCCGTGTCGCGGAGCGTGTGTATGGGTGCGACATCGATGCAGTGCGCGAGATCATTCCCTACCGGCGCGCCACGCGCCTGCCCGGCGCTCCACCCTGGGTCCAGGGCCTGATCAACGTTCGCGGGACGATCGTGACGGTGCTCGACCTCGGGCAGCGGCTCGACGCGGCGCGTGCACCGGTACGGGACGGTTCGATCATCCTGGCCATGCAGGGCACGCGCGTGGTGGGGGTGGCGGTGGAGGAGGTGATGGACGTGCAGGCGATTGTCTCGGATCCAATCGAGGCGCGCGGCGGCGATGGGTCGCAGGGATTGGTGAGCGGCCTCGGGCACCTGAACGATGGGGTCGTGGTGCTGGTGAGCATTCATGTGCTGGTCACGCAGGTCCTGGTCTAAGGGGGCAATTCGAGTGAGTCATACTGTTCTGATCTGCGACGACGCCATCTTCATGCGGACGATGGTGGGCGACATTCTCCAGCAGGCGGGTTTCGAGATCGTGGGCGAGGCCGAGACGGGCGTCCAGGCGGTGGAGAAATACAAGCTCCTGCGGCCGGACCTGGTGACAATGGACATCGTGATGCCCGACATGGGCGGGATCGACGCCGTGCGGGAGATCTGCAAGTTCGATCCGGGCGCGAAGGTGCTGATGTGCAGCGCCATGGGGCAGCAGGCCCTTGTGGTGGAGGCAATCCAGGCGGGCGCCAAGGATTTCGTGGTGAAGCCGTTTCAGCCGAGCCGGGTGCTCGAAGCGGTTCAGCGCGTGCTGGGGTGAACCCGGGGCGCGCCCAGCGCCACGTGCCGGAACCGCATGGATAGCGCCCAGTACGCCGAGCTCTTTCTCACCGAGAGCCGTGAGCACGTGTCTGCCATCAACCACTCGCTGCTGCAGCTCGAGCGGGGGACGGGCGGTGACGAGCCCGTGGGCGAGATCTTTCGCTCCGTCCATACCATCAAGGGGATGAGCGCGACCATGGGGTATACGGCGGTCGCGGCGCTATCGCACGAACTGGAGACACTGCTGGACAGCGTGCGGCAGGGCGCGCGCAGGGTGGATGCGCCGCTCATGGAATTGCTGTTCCAGTCTGCCGACGTGCTGGAGCACGCCATCGAGGGTGCGGTGCAGGGGCGCAGCAGCTCCGTGGAGGTGGACGCCGTGCTCGCGCTGCTGCGAGGGCAGGCGCCTGCCGCCGGCGCATCGCGCAGCGCGCAGCCGGTCTCCGATGCTCGTCCTGCTGGCGATCACCCGTGGACCGCCGAAGCGCCGGATGGCGACGGCCTGCTGGTGCGCATCCGCCTCACGCAGGGCACCCAGCTCAAGGGTGTGCGCGCCTTCCTCGCCGTCCAGGCTGCGCGGGCGCTTGGTGACGTGATCGGGTGCTCGCCGTCGCTCGACGCCATGCAGGCGAATGACTTCGACCACGATTTCGCGATCCGGCTCGTCACGGATCGTTCGCCGGACGACATCGTGAGCGCGCTGCGCAAGGCAGGCGACGTGGAGGACGTGCAGGCCGGAGAGGACGTTCCCGCGCCCATGACACGCCACACCATGGAGTTCAGCGTCGCCGAGCTGGCGGACTCCGTGCCGGTCATCGAGGCCGCCGTGCCGGAAGTGCGCAAGCAGCGCAGCGTGCGCATCGATCTTCGCCGCCTGGACAACCTGATGAACCTTATCGGGGAACTGGTCATCACCCGCGGCCGGCTCGTGCAGCTCGCATCCACGTGCGAGGACGCCGCACTTGTCGAGACGGTGGCGCAGGCTTCGCGCCTCGTGGCGGACCTGCAGGACGAGATCATGACCAGCCGCATGGTGCCCGTGTGGCAGGTATTCGACCGCTTTCCGCGCCTCGTGCGCGATGCGGCGCGCTCGGTGGGCAAGGAGGTGGACTTCGCGATCGAGGGGAAGGAGGTGGAGCTCGACCGCTCCATGCTCGAGGAGGTGGGCGATCCCATCGTGCACCTGCTTCGCAATGCGGTGGATCACGGCATCGAGGCGCCGGACGTGCGCATAGCCAAGGGGAAGCCGGCCGCGGGACGTCTCACACTGAGTGCGCTGCGCGACCGCTCGGCGGTGGCAATTCGCGTCACCGATGATGGCAAGGGCATTGACCGGAGCCGCGTGCTGGCCCGCGCGCGGGCGAGCGGGCTGATTGACGACGCGCGGACGGAGTTGAGCGATGAGGAACTGGTGCGGCTCATCTCGCGAGCCGGATTTTCCACGTCGGAGAAGGTCACGGACCTGTCGGGACGCGGGGTGGGCGTGGATGCGGTCTACAACCGTGTGCGGTCGCTTGGCGGGTCGGTGGACATTCGCAGCGTGCCGGACGAGGGAACCACCGTGACGCTGCGGCTGCCCCTCACGCTGGCCATCGTGCGGGCACTGCTGGCGCGGGTGGGAGACGAGATCTACGCAGTGCCGATGACGCATGTCAGCGAAACCGTGGAATTGCGGCCGGAAATCCAGCGCGCGGTGCAGGGGCGCGAGGTGCTGATGATGCGGGACCAGGTGTTGCCGCTGGTGCGACTGCGGTCATTGGTGGACTTTGTGGGCGACAAGCCGCGTGGCGTCGAGCAGGTGGTCGTCGTCGAACTTGCGGAACGTCGCGCCGCCCTTGTCGTTGATGCATTGATCGGACAGCAGGAAATCGTCGTGAAGCAGTTTGACGGCGTGCAGGACGCCCGCCTGCTGTTCGGCGGTGCAACCATACTCGGCGACGGCGCCCCGGCGCTGATCCTCGACGTGAGCAGCCTTCTCTAAACGGACCGCATATGGACGACCTACGCTCCCTGAAGGCCCTGCAGCTCGACGCGTTGCGCGAGGTGGCGAACATCGGCGCCGGGCATGCCGCCACGGCGCTCTCGCAGATGATCAACAGCACGATCATGATCAGTGTGCCCACCATCAACGTGTCGCGGCTCGAAGACGTCCCGCCCCAGATTGCCGAGCCGGAAGAACCGGTAGCGGCGGTGCTCATGCACATGATGGGCGACCTGACCGGCCGCACGCTGCTCGTGTTCCCGAAGCCGACGGCCGTTCGGCTCGCGGAACTGATGCTGCGCCGCCCCGAAGGGTCGAGCACCGAACTGGGCGAGATGGAGCAGTCCGCCATCAAGGAGGCCGGCAACATCCTCAGTAGCGCCTACATGAACGCGCTGAGCGACTTCATGGGAATGATGCTGCTGCCCTCACCTCCCGCTCTCGCCATCGACATGAGCACGGCGGTGCTCACCACCGCGTACCTGCAGTTCGGATCGGACAAGGATTATGTCTTCTGCGTGGAGAGCGAATTCTTCATGCACGACATCGGCGAGCGGCTGCGCGGATTCTTCCTGCTGCT
>JAYVNZ010000329.1:0-12476 GCA_043758185.1 Gemmatimonadaceae bacterium
CCCTGCATCAACTGCCACACCCGCACACGGTACGTTGGATCCTCTCGCGGCCGTGGAACCACTGGTGTCCATCGAAAATCAATTGGGTTTCTTGAATTCCCAGCACTAACGACACTGCCATCAACAGGCAGGATCAATTGCGGCAACCGATAATTGCCTTGCTCCCCAGGCGGTATCGAGAACGCCTGGCGTTTCTCCTCACTCAGTGGGGAAATGCCGGTTGCTCCCTGTCCAAACATCTGCACGCACAACTCATAATCACCGGGAGGCAGCGTGCATTCTTTGCCTAGCAATGACACGGCCTCAGTACCCCTCCATGTCCTGGTGGCCCCAGTGAAGTTGGCGGATGGTGCAGATGCAGACGTGTATGCACCACAGATTCTTGCACCGTTCCTTTTCACGAAGACCAGTATCTTGCTGCCCTCCAAAGACGTATCGACCCGGCCATTAACAAGCTTGCCGGTCACGCTGATGCTGAGCAACGAAGAGCCAGTTCCCCATTTCGTTGTACTTGCGTCGGGATTGGCAGGCAAGGAAATGGTGATGCCTGTGACAGGGTAGGCGTGTGCAAGGAATGGCAGCGCGAAGAGCGTTTTCAGTGATAGCATTGCGAGTATGGGCAGGGTGCGCGGTGTGGAAAGGATTCTCGCCACGTGGGAGCGGCCGCAGTGCCGGGCTCCCATGGAAGTTGGCGTGCGTAGGCAGTGCGCGCTGCGTGTTACGGGAGGGTCACCATGTGAAGTTCACCTTGCCGTTCCCACTCGACCCCGCAATCGTCCTGAGCGCGATCGTCGACTGCTGCATTGGCGGAATCGGATTGACCCAAATTTCGGAGACTCCACCGTTCGAGCCGCCACTTCCACCAGAACCGACGATGAAGGGGAAGGTGTATGCGCTACCGTCCGTCGGTATCGCAAAGGGGATAGTCACCTTCTTGTATCCGACGCCGCCTGCGCCCCACGCTTCCAGCGTTAGGTCAAAGGTCAGGCCTGCCGCACCATGTATTGTGCACACCGGATTCGTACAGACGCTGAACGTCCCTTGTCCCGGGCCTCGCGGCCACGACCCATGCGTGGTGAGGCGCGTGGCGAGCAGCTTGGCCTCGGCCTTACTGAGCGTCACCTGGGGTTGTGTGCCCGGACCCGGTTGAGCGCGTGCTTGCGCCGCCGTGCCGCAGGCCGTGATGCCGGCAATGAGCATCATCATGATGCGTGTCCTCATGTTCTCTCCGTTTTCGGGTAGGCTTTCGTCTGCGCGGCGCGTCATGCGCCCATGGGCGCCATCATGGTCACGGGTCAGGCGTCGAACCCGGTGTCACCACCGACGTGCTGAGCACGCGGAACGTGCTCCAGTCGCTTTGAACCGTCTCCCGGCCGTCGTCCGCCAGGGCGGTGACTCTCCACTGAATGGCCTCGTCGCGTGCGGACTCGAGCACGAATGGCGGGAGCACATACTTCGCGGCATCACGCGCGACGATGGCCGTGTACAATAACGCCTGATTCGCCGCACGCCTCACCTCCAGTCGATAGCGCGCTGCAGTGGCAACCGTGCTCCAGGTGAACGTCGGCACCTGCTCGCGGGCCAATCTCGCGCCATCGCGCGGCAGCAGCAGCGTCACCCCTCGCGCAACGGTCGACACGCCCCGTCGTGACGAACCGACCACGTAGCGGAGTGTCGGCATCGGAAAGCTCGCCGAGGCACCGCGACGCACGACAGTGGTGACGCTGCCGCTCGCAGCCCCGGTACTCGAGACGATACGCGTGTTGCTCTCGCGGTCGTCGCTGGCCTCGATGCGCAGCAGCAGAAGGTACGAGCCGTCAACGGTGGTCGGCAGCCGTCGCGGGTCAGGACCGTCAAGCACATACCGACCGGTCGGTGACAGGAAGACATCGAACCGCTCCACCTGGGTCCACCGGCGTGGAACCGCACGCTCCTGCGGTGACAACGAGGCCTCCGGAATCAGATCGCGGGCGCCAGGCCACGCTTCACCCGGAAGTGCAACCTCCCACCGGCCGCTGAGCCGACCACTCCCGTTGTAGCGGATCTCCGCCCGCACCGCGGGCACGCGGTCGCCGCTGCGCACGAACACAATGGGCGCCTCCGGGGTTGTGCGCAGCGCCACGTTGGTGAGCGCGAACGCCACCCCCGCGCCGGTTCCCGTGAGACGCAGCGTCACCACCACGTACTGGTCCGGCCGGTCGAGCGGCATCCTCGCGCCCGCGATCGTACTCACGAAACGTCGGACGTAGAAGAAATTCCCTGAGCTACTGCCACTTGCCGCCGCTGCGTAGGCGGCGCGTGCGATGGCAGCCGTCACTGGCACAGACTCGATGAAGGTCGACCCGCCGGTCGTTGCGCTGGCCGACATCGCACGCGGACGGCCAATCACGCTGGCGGGGTCGCATCGCTGCCCCGGCGCCGGCTCGGCTCGCACGAGCCGGGTGCAGAATACCGCTTCAGTGGCGGCGTACTCGGCCACTCCGCCGAACGACAGGAAGATCGTCGAGGCGTCCTGGGAGTTCACGCTCGCGATCGCCGGCGACACGCGAATGGACTGCGCACTCGCGACCGAGGCCGCAAGGGTCGCCAGGGTCAGGCATGCAGCGTGGCATCTCATGGTCGGCATCCTAGAACAGGCGAAGAGAAAGACCCGACGTGACATTCCACATGTCTCCGGACAACGTCGCGAGCGGCACCAGGGCGAGCGAATACACGTCGTCCGTCCGCCTGGCGTATCGCACGAATACCTGACCCGATGGCGGGTCATCGGAGGAACGACGGAACTTGATCCCGTGTGCGGCGCCGATGTTGAGCTCCGAGAGATGCGTGTTTGCCGCAGCGCCCACGTCGTCGTTCCTCGACACGGTCATCGCGCCGTCGAGCTTCAGCAGGCTCGTCGCGCGCCAGGCACCGGTAAATCCCACGCGGTTCAAACGGCTCGACTGCGCGAGCTCGAGGTTCTCATGGACGTCCCGATTCAGCGCCAGGCCCACGTCGAGCGCCGGGGAATGCGCGTAGCTGACCGTGACGCCATGCGTGCTGGCGCGGAAGTCGGCGAGTTCGCGGCCCGGCTGCCGATTGTCCTGGCTGCTGTTGTTGAACCGATAGCCAATCTGCCACCGCGTCGTCTGCCACTGCGCCGAAGCGTCGTGTACCACGTCCATCTGGTTGGGCACGTCAGCGGCGGTGAACGCGGAGTTCGCTGGAATGCCCGCACCAAAGGGGTGCGAGAGTTGACGGCTCAGCGTTATGGCAGGGAGCCATGCCGCATTGTTCGTGACACGGAGCAGTCCGGCCAGGGGTGCGCTCAAGGAGATGGCAGTGGACCGGGTCAGGTTCTTCATCACCGACGTGATGTCGTCCAGATTGTCCGACGTCCGCCCATGCGTCAGCTGCACGGCGACGACGTCCACCGTGCCACCCACCTCGAAGCTCTGTCGCGCTGCGTCGGCCTGCGTGGATGCAGCCACACTGCGATACAGGGGGTCGACGCGTTCGTCGCGCGCCGTACCGGTCAACGTCACTGGCACCACGCCGCCGATCTTCGCGTCCTTCAGAAATGCGATTTCGACCTCCCCGTACCGTGCGCCGCGGAGTGGCTCCGGGCTGGACGGCGGCGGCGGATTGTTGGGATCTGGCGGGCTTTCGAACCGACTGCTCGCGAGCCCGCCGGCCACGCGAACGCGACGATTCGGTATCGTGGCCGCGAGCTGTATGCCAAAGCCGGCACTGCGCTCGCTCTCCACGGTTCCACTCTGCGTGTATCCGGAAAGCGGAAGCAGCGACCCATGCATCGCGGTCGCATCCACGTGCAGCAACCCGGGGTCGGATGGGCGCAGCTCGTAGCCCAGGGAGCCTGACAAGACTTGATGGCCGTCCCGCCCGATACCGACGATGTTGTCCCACCCGACGATACTGGTGCCGTTCTGGGCGCCCAGAGTGAGCGAGGCGTGATCGGTGACCCCGGCGATGACGATGCCGCGACTGGCAAAGCTGTTGAGGAGAAGGCGGTTGTTGCCCGTGGAGACGTTGCCCACCGACACGGTGCTCCGCTCCTGTCCTGCGACCACTTGATAGTCGGCAAGATCCACGCGGGACGCGGAATCACCCTTCTCCGCGTAGCGTAGGGCATCCGATTGCTGTCCCGTTGCCATCAGGTGGATCTGCGAGCGCAGCGCGGTGCCGAGTCGCAGATGTTCCGTCTGTACGCCCGCGGTCGCGTTCACGTCCTGCCACCGCGAGCGCGGCGGAGTCGGCGCGGTGCCTGAGTGTCGCTCGTCGAGCTGCCCTGCGTTGTTCGCGTCGAGCGACGGGTCGATGGTGGATTTCTCCAGTCCTCCGGCTGTGAGCACCTTGATCGGGAATTTGCCGAGTTCCGTCCATGCCTCGCCAAGGACGAGGAAGGCCTTGACCTCGCTCTCTCCGGCCGGGAGCGCGACGCCGCTCTTCATGAAGCGCAGGTTGGCGCCGCGCCGAACGAACAGCGGGGTGAGGTCGGTGCTGCCGACGAGGACAGCCAGCCTGCCTTCACCTGGCTCAGGCCATCGGCTCACGCCCATCTCGATCGCGGAGTCGGCGGCGACGTAGGCGACGCCGTCGAAGCTGGGTGTCACTCGTATGACAGACGTGTCCCGTGGTTCCTGGGCACCCAGCGCGACCGCCGAGGCGAGGGCGAACAGGCCGACGACGCACGGACGGCGAGGGATGGTTACGATATGTCTCCGGCCTGACGAGTGAGGAGAGAGCAGTGCGGGCGCGGTCGGCGCGCCACTGAAGCGACGGCGATGCCAGGACCAGGGGCAGGGAAGTGGCGAGGAACATACGTGTGGTTCGCCGATGCGCCAGCATTACTCTTTTGTTTATGACGGCGCCGTTCAGTGGCGTGCTTCAAATGTTCTCGCGCGCGTGAGCTTATTCGTCGTCCCCGCGTGACGGCGCAGCGGTCGGAGAGCATCCACCTACCGAATGGACACGATCATGCCCGAAATGCCTGGATGGAGGAGCTGGCGCCGCTGCGTCATCGCGGTCGGTTTCAGTGTTGCCTGTGAGGGCAACGGCAGGCTGCCCGCTCGGGACAGCATGCGGCACCACGCGGCAGAGCGCTTGGCAGTATCCGCCACGGTCCGCGCGGAGTCGATCCGCTCGGAGCCTTGTGATATCGAGAGCGGAGACTCGAAGCCGGGCAACTACAACCGCCACGTCTTCGAGGACGCAAAGACAGGATTGAAGGGCTATCGCGATGGAGCCGGCCAAGTCGTGATATCGGCCAGGTACCCTGCGGCCTGGGAGTTCCGTGTCGGCGGCGTCGCAGCGGTCGTGGACGGCAGGACGCCATTCATCTACATCGATCCAGCAGGTCGGACGCTGGCGAACGCGTACGCCTTGGACAATGGTCCAGACTACTTCCAGGAAGGGATCGCACGAATCGTCGAGCACGGAAAGATCGGTTTCATGACCGATCGCGGGCGCATCATCGTGCCACCACACTTTGAACGGGCGTCCAGTTTCTGTCATGGCCATGCCGAGGTGATGGATGCTGGCGTGGCCTACAGCATCGACACGGATGGACGGCGCATGTCGGGGAGATCGGTCCAGTAAAGCGCTCGCGGGCGCGAAGCCACCGACTAAACGCATTAAGACGTTTATTCTGGCGCCACGCGAGTGACCGTCACCTTCCGAGCGCCTGAACGGACAGCGAGGGAAGCGCCACCAGGCACCTCCCGCCTTTCGCCTAGCCCCGGCGGTGGCGCCGCTTTCTTGATCTGGACGACACATTCACCAGCGCAGCCCTGGTCGCTTCTACCGGACGAGACGTCTGGAGTATCCGGGGGCCATTATTGTTGCCTCCGTCCCCAGGCAGCTGGATGCGCCCGGACAGCACTCCCGCAAGGAGCGCGAGGAAACAGGTCAGAAAGAAGTAGAATACGATCGCCGGGAGGTACAGCTCGTCCCAGACATTCACCACTCCTCGTGCTGGCGCACGCACCCGGTAGACTACCTCCACCTGGTCACCACGCACAAGGCGCGAGAACGGTTTCGCCAGCGATCGGCGAATGGTGTGTTCCGTTCCAGTCTTGTCGCGATAGTCAATGGTCGGGAACGTGCCGCTGACGAGGCTGCCGTCGTTGACACGTGATGTGTGACGAACGCTACCCGTTACGGATCCCCGCACCGTGATGCCATTGCGCAGGTCGATCGCTTGCCTGGTGGTCGAATACGCCCCGATGAAGCACGCTGGAATCACGAGCGACAGGATGCACAGCAGCGGAAGGCGCACCGGACCCAGATGGTACTGTGAGATGACCAATGGGAGGATGCGCAGCGGATCATCGAGATCATGGTCTCCCGAAATGAGGATGGCCGAAAGCCACATCATCAGGATGATGATGATGAATCCCACGAGAAAGGCCACCGGGCCCAGCTCGCGCCACAGCAGCAACTCCGCGTTCCTCGGAGAAGCAGGATCGTACACCAGCGGAACCACGTCGCCCAGCCGAGCGGCGGGCGATGAAGCATGGGTCCGGCTCCTCGTCTGCACGCGCTCCCCGACCCCCGTCACGAATTCAACGATCGGTGACTGGAGGGAATCCTGTGCTTCTCCTCCGGGTGACGTGTGCATGCCGACGACGACGCCGTGGGTCCGTTCCCCAGTGAGCAGGAGATGCACGGGATTCTTCAGCATCACGCCGATCACGAAGAGGAGCAGGAGCACGACGCCTGTCAGCAGCCATTTGGCAACGAGTGCTCCGGAGACCGTCGGGCGATCCGAAACAAGCAGGACCTGCTGGCGAATGACGAAGACGACGAATGCCACAACCAGTAGTGCGAGGAAGACGATGCCGATCATCGCGCGCGGGTTTCGCACGGGTGGATCATCGTGCATGGGCACTCCCTCGTTGCGGAGGGGATCGAAGCCGGCGCGCGGCACGAGCCGGTGCGGCAGCAGTTCCTCGTGGCCATGGCTCCCGTTCCTGGTGTGTCGACGTGATCTTGCTCCTGCACCTGCGCTGCTGTCATCGAGCGTGCAGAGCTGGCTCTCGCGTTTGTGGAGGGCGATCCCTATTCTATCGCCGGCCTTCCGCGTGTGCCACGTTCCGAGGATGATGAGCACGTTCGGTGACTCTGAGGAGTGCGCCGCAGCATGGCCGTGGAGGTCCAGCCGCTTCCTCCATCGTATCCCAGTTGTTGTACTGACCCACCCCATCGATGACCATAGAGCGTAACGACGCAGTTCAGGCAGTGCGCGCGAGCCTCGTCCGGCGCGCATCCCCGCGCATGCAGATGCTTTGCCTCGTCTTGGCCACCGGCGGCGCGGGCTTCGTGGCGTCGTACGGGTTGTTGCACGCCGGGATCAGATCCATGACGTTACGCTATCCGTTGGCAGTGGGCGCCGGCTACGCCGTCTTTCTCGTGCTCGTGCGGATCTGGTTGAACAGGTATCGGCTGAACGCCACGGTCAGACGAGAACGAGATCGGAACCAGCTTGACCTGGATGTCTCAACGTTGCCCGTCGATCAGGTCTTCTCTTCGTCGCCCGCGCTTGAGCATGTCAGCGAGTTCGGTGGCGGGGGAGGGTTCAGTGGCGGGGGAGGCGGTTCCGACTGGGTCGAGGGAGCACCCTCGATCGATGGCGTGGCTGCTCTGGGGAGTGCTGCAGGAGGAGGCACGTCGGGTGGCGGAGAATGGGACGTCGACCTGGATGAAGGGGCATTCTGGCTCCTTCCCGTCGCCATCATCGCGGCGCTGGCGCTTGGCGTTGTCGCCTACATCCTGTACCTCGCCCCGACGTTGTTCGCGGAGTTGCTGCTGGACGCAGGCCTGGCGACAGGCCTGTATCGCAGATTGCTTCGTGCGGAGCGGCGCTCCTGGCTGGTGACCGCCATGCGCAGCACGGCGCTCCCGGTATGCCTCGTGGCTGCGATGCTCGGCCTCGCGGGTACCATCATGCAAGGCGTGTATCCCGACGCTGCATCGGTGGGAGCCGTTGTTCGCCACCTGCGCGCGTCCCCAGCGGAAGAGACAAATCAGTAGCCGATGACGCCATGACGAGGTCGCACAGCTCACGGCCGCGAATCGCCAGTGCGAGTTCCATGACGTTGCCACGGCTCGCGATTGCCTCCAACTCGGCATCGGTCGAACGGCGCCACTCGTCCACCGCAGATATTGCCGATCCGGCGGCAGCCTTCGTGACGGGTAGACGGCGAAGAAACTCGGCCAGTGAGGGCTTCGCATGCCATTCGATGCGGACAATGTTGCCCGGTGCAATGCTCACGACGTCGGGTAGCAATCGTGTGCCAGGCGAGTTGAATTCGAAATGGCGGAGAAAGTGTTGCGATGCCGCATTGAACTCGCCCACTTGTTCCGCTGCCAGGGCTGCCTCCAGCTGGTCGAGTGAAACGGCACCATGAAGCTTCACGTCGGCGCATGCGATGGTCTTCGCGTAGGTGGACGGCGGGTCGTTGTTCAAGTTGTACCAGGTCCATGTTTTGACCGTGGTGCGCACCCAGGCCATGTCGCTGAACGGGAGGTAGACAACGTGTAATCGATCGCGTAGCGGACGCGTGGTGGACCTGATGTTCACCCATGCACCTTCACCATCCACCACGGCAGTCCACGCATTGGAGCCGAGCATCTTGCGCAATGTGTTCACCGAAGCGACGAGCGCCATCAGGACAAGGAGAAGCCACATCGGCGTCAGGTGGGCCAGACTCGCCCACGGACCGCGGTTGATATCGGCCGCGCACAGCATTCCGAGCGCGGCGAGTGCGACGATCTTGAGGACCTGCCAATGATACGGATGCCTGAACCGGTGCGCCGCGCTCGTCGGCACCGCACTGAGGGGCACAAGCCGCAGCGCGCGCTGCTCCCCCTCTGACGTTTCGAGGAACGGCCTGCTCGTCACGATGAGGTTCTTCATCGCGTCCGCTGGGGCTGATGCGTCGTTCGCGTGATCCGATTCGGACCCGTCTCCGTCTTCCATCATTCGTGATCAGGAGCGAAGCCGCCATCGCGGGAGGTTCTGCATGCGCGCGAGTCGGCTCGAGGGCGCGCGATCATGGAATGCCGAACATGATATTGCTGTTGCCGGTGGCTACCGTCACGATGAACGAGCTTGTGGTTGTGGGCGATGGAAAGCGACCGTGTCAGGCACGCGCGCGGAACGATAGGAGTGAAAAATCCCCACCACAAGCAGTGACAGCGCGCCGCGATCGTCGCGAGACGCATCGTATTGACTCCCCGTATCAGTGGGACTACGTTCGCGCACGCTGTATCGCGGAAGAGCGTCCAACGCTCCATCGCATCTCGGCTCATCCGATGAGCAGACGTGCAATCTCGGCGAGTCGCGTGACACGTCGCGGGCGTGTCGGCCCCACAGCCCCTCGTCGTCGCAGCCGATCTACGGCCGCGCGGCGCATGGCCATTGACCCACCACAATGGAAACGAAATGATTGCAGACGTTCGTCAAAGCGTGCATGCCGCGCGGAGGACAGCCGCGATTGCGCTCGGTCTTCTCGGCTGCGCGCTCGCATACCCGCAACCTGTGCAGGCCGCCGTGACGCCGACAGTCGCGCCGGATATGCAACTCAAGATGTTCCTGATTTCAAATGGCCCCAACGGCGTGGTGAAGTACAACGTGACGATCTCGAACATCGGGGATGCGACGGCGCCGCAGCCGCTGACCATGCACCTTGCGCTGCAGCCGGGCTTTCCACCGGGGTCGCTCGTCACCAGCATCATGGGTGGCAGCATTTGGGTCTGCCCGTCAGCGCCAGCGGTGTCGTGGACATGCACGCGTGCGAGCTCGACTCCGGCCAATATCACCTATTCCGGTTTCATTCTCACAGTGGTCGTGCCTCCCGCTGGCGGCACCTTCACGCAGTGCGCCGACGTCAACATGCCGTCCGGGGCGCCCGTCGAGCCTAACTACGTGAATAACAAGGACTGCAACACCGTCACAGTGCCGGCGTACGGTCCATCCGGCGCTGACTTGTCGACTCTGAAGACCGCCTCGCTCGGGCCAAACGGTGTGGTGACGTACACCATCACCATCAAAAACACTTCGGGGACGGCTGCGCCACTTCCAATTACGGTGAATGACGCGCTCAACGCAGGATTCCCGGCGGGAACGATGTTCACGGGAGCAGGGGGCAACGGCGGCTTTACCTGCCCAGCCGCGCCGAGTACGCCGCCGTGGGTTTGCACTTCAAACACCCCACTCCCTGGTGGTGCATCCTACACCTTGATCATCGCGGCGAAGGTTCCGCCCGCTGGAGGCTTCGTTGTCAACTGTGCGACAGCGCTGTTTGCCTCAACGAGCGGAAGTCCGGCGGATCCAACGCCCATTAACAACAAGGGTTGCGAGAAGAACCAGGTCGCGCCGTACTCGGCGTTTTCCTGCACTGGGCCAGGGTTCGTCACCACTGGAAACGCCGCCAGCCCCCTCAAGTGCTGGTCGCCGGTGGGCAGTGGTCTCCTGACCTGGTCGCAGGCGAACGCCGCCTGTGCCGCGATGCCAGGAGGGCCGTGGCGCCTCCCGACACAGGCGGAGCTTCAGACGCTGTACTCGCAGTACTTGATGACAAACAATCCGCCGTGGCCGGGTCTCACGTGGAACTGGGTGCTGACATCCACGCCGAGTACCACTGGAAATCACGTGGCAGTGAACCTCAACAAGAACTCGAACACCGGCGGGCAGAGCACGCCAGCGGCGGATGTTACGCCCTTCGCGTATACCTGCGTGAAGCCTTAGCGCGACGGCGAGTGAGCACGGGGGCGGTCCATCGAACGATGGGCCGCCCCCGTTTGCCAGACGATATCCTCCAGACACGTTGGAACTGGGAGATCAGCGAGGGGCGTATGCGCAACGGATCGTCGAAATCATGATCTCCAGAGAGGAGGATTACCGAGTGCGACGACATCATGAGGAGCATGAGAAATACCGCGATGACGGCCGCGGGGTAGAAGTCGCGCCACAGCGCAGGCTGTCCGTGAGCAGATTCGCGCGTGCGGACCATCTCGCCTTGACACGCGACGTGAGATGCAACACAAAGAGGCCTCGGCCAGGCGGGCCGAGGCTTCTTCATGGGTGGGAGCGTCACGTTCCGGATCAGGACACTTTCCTACGGTCTCGCGGACGCAGAAATCTGTCGCTCGGTGAGCCTGCCGCCCTTGCCGCGCACCTGGAGCACGGTGCGGCCGTCTCCGCCCGCCGCCGCACTCCTCACCTGCACGCGGACTGACATCTCGACATCGGGACAATTCTCGTCGAAGGACTCTCCGCTGCCGGCGAAGTGAACGTGGGTCTTCACCGTGTACCACTTGTTCACCTGCATCGCCCCCGCGGCGAAGAAGTTCGGGGCGCCCGAAAGCCCGCTGGCTGTCCATGTCGCGCTGCCCGTGCTGATGGCGGAGCCACCGGCACTCGGGGTGCTGTTGACACCCGCGTCGAAGAGGGAGAAATCGATGATGAGGCCGGTCGCTCCATTCAGCGACTGTGCATACGCCACATATGTCGACAGCTGCGTGTTGAGCACGGTGTTCGGGGTGAAGCGAAGCGTATACCCCGCTCCGATGCCCCCCGCGGATTGGTAGTACATGCGGTCGGTGAGACGGTCTGCCGTCCACGGCGGGCAGCATGGCTTCTCAAGCGCCGCGGCGTTCACGACCAGCGGCGTGCCCATGTCAACGGGAAGAGTAGCGTCACCGAGTGGCGGCCTTCCGCCGTCCCTGCAGGCGATCGAGACGTCATCGATCTGTGGTCCGGCAGCTCCGGGCATGAGCGTTTCGAAGCCGAGCTTGTTCGAGGCAGTGGAGACGAAGGTGAAAGAGCGTGCAGCCCACTTACCATCCAAATCGACCACCCCGGGGGCGGAGTGGGTGAAGTTGGCAACCTGCGTACCGTTGATCAACGCGCGCATCGACGCGGTTGACAGGTTCTTGTGGCGCGACATGTAGAAGCTCACCGTGCAGGTTTGACCGGACGGGATTATTGGTTGCAGCTGCTGTTCGATGCTGCCGGGACCCTCGCCGTTGAGGTCTACGCATTTCGTGCCGGCGACGCGGCACTGGGTGCCAGCCGGGGCGGTGCCGGTATTGACATTTCCCGACGCCACTTTCCAGTGGCCGGGCGCGTCGATGAAGCTGCCGGCCACGACGACATTGATTGCGTTGTTCGGGACACCAGTTTCGAAGCCGCCGTTCAGCACCTGTGCAACCGCGGTTGTAGGCATCACGATGCTGGCGGCCGCGACGAGCGTACAGGCCCTGAGCGCGACACGATACGTGGCGCGTCTCGATTTCGAATGTTCGTGCAACGTTGTACCTCTGAGGAGTTGGGTAGTTGCGATGGTGGAATTCTGGCTGTCAAGCCTGACGCAACTGACTGGTGGGCGAGGGCGCATGCGCGTGATGCCGCTCGTTCTGACAGGGCGCAATGATACGGACCGCCGCGGCAATAGCAATGCGCACGCTCACGT
>JAYVNZ010000330.1:0-2314 GCA_043758185.1 Gemmatimonadaceae bacterium
CTCATGTCCGGCAGGCCCAGGTCGAGAATAATGAGGTCTGGCGATGCGGCTGCGGCCTGGGCAATGCCTTCCGCACCGGTGGCCGCTTCCGCCACGGTGTTGCAGAGAGGCGCGAGGGCCTCGGACAGGGCGCGCCGGATCTGCATTTCGTCGTCGATGACGAGAATGGTGGCGGCGCGGAGGTCTGGAGCGGCAAGCGACGTGGTGGACATGGCTCGTGAAGGTTAGCGCGAATTGGCACTAAGAATCCACAAATGTTCAAGTGCGGCGGCGAAAGCACCGCGGATGATCTGTAGCTTCAGGTCGTGAGTCGCGATGCGCGTCCTTCAAGGAGTTGATCCCGTGTTCGGCAATCTTGGGTTTGGCGAGTTGATGATGATCCTGGTGATCGTGCTCGTGCTGTTCGGGGCGAAGCGCGTGCCGGAAATCAGTGCGTCGTTCGGCAAGGGCATTCGCGAGTTCAAGAGGAACCTGAACGACGTGGAGAGCACCATCCTCGACGCACATGGCTCGCCGCCCATTGCATCGTATCGCCAGCGTGTCGATCAGGCGCAGCCGATGCCCGTGCATGATGAGGCGCCGGAGCCGAAGCGACTCCTGTAACGAAATGGCATCGTTACAGGCGCCAGGTAACCGGTTGCGCGCCGCAACGTCGAATCGATGAACCGTTTTTCCGTTTG
This sequence comes from Gemmatimonadaceae bacterium, assembly GCA_043758185.1. Lineage (GTDB taxonomy): Bacteria > Gemmatimonadota > Gemmatimonadetes > Gemmatimonadales > Gemmatimonadaceae > AG11. Next base: position 681 of record JAYVNZ010000330.1, read on the forward strand.
TGCCTGTCTGGGCCTGATGGCAGTCGTCGTCGCGTGCGACGCCGCAACGGGAAACCCACGGGCCGGCGCCATCCTGCCACCGCAGGACTCGATTGCCACCGCAGGGGAGGTGCGGGCTTCATTGTCCGGAGGCAATGCGCCCGGGGCGCAGTCTTACTCCTTTCGTGGATTGTATGCCGGTATGACACGCGATGAGATCGAGGCGCGCGCGCCGCTGGGCGCGCCGGGAGATTCGGCGTGTCACGCAGCGTCATCGTCCGCATCCGATCTTTCCTGCCGGTACGACGCGCTGCTGGGATCCGACAGCGCGAGGGTTGGCGTCGAGGTACTGTACGGCCCAGAACAGCCGGGAGGCGGCCGATTGGCGCGCACGGTATCCGTGTCGCGCGACCTCCCACTCGACGTGGACGGCGTGCAGCTGGCGCGAACGCTTGCCGATGCGTTCGCGGACCAGACTGCGCTGCTGGACAAGCGCGATGCGAGCTATGGCCGGCATCAGGCCCAGGTGCGAATGGGCACCGTGAATGGTGCGCACAAGAACTACGTGGAGCTCACCGTGCTGACCAGGGGAACCCGAGAGGTGCTGACCGTGAAGATGAGCCGCCTGTAGCGGCGGCTATTTCTTCTTCGGAGCGGGCTTCTTCGCCGCGGCTTTCTTCACGGCTGCCTTCTTCACAGGAGCCTTCTTCGCTGCAGCCTTGGCAGGAGCAGCCTTCTTCACGGGAGCCTTTTTCGTGGCGGGTGCCTTGGCAACTGCCTTCGCGGGCGCCTTCGATGGCACTTTCGCAGGTGCGGATGGCTTCGCGGGTGCGGACGCCTTCACCGGGAGCGGCGCAATCACCTCTGCTGCTTCTTCCGGGGTGACCACATCACTGAAGTCGATCTCGATATCGTCGTCCACGGCGACAACGGGTGCGACTTCCTTCCTGGGGCGACCCGCCTTTCCCTTCTCCTTGTTCTTCGCGATCTCGGCATCGAACTGCGCCTTGGCCTCGCGCATCAGTTCAAGGTAGGCGGCTTCTCCACGACGAACACTGCGCATGACCATTCCTCTCGATGGGTGATTGCCGCGGCGAGCTGTTCCTGCAGTTGCTTCGTCGGCCGTGGTGCGATTCAAGTGTATACGAATTCAGCACTTAGCGCAACCGCACAGGGTGTGCCGAGTTGCCGGATGGTGGCCACGGCGGGATGGCGGCTGAATGGCACCAGCGGCTCGCGCGTGTAGATTGGCCGTGCCTCTTCACAGCGGAGCCCTCCCACGCCAGGAGACTCGATGACGGACGCAGCGCCAGGCCTCGACGCACTCGCGCGGGACGTACGGGTATACGTATTCCAGCAGTCCGCCGCGACGGCTCGGGTGCCGCAGGCGCCGGAGATCAGCCGAGGGCTGGGGCGATCCGAGGATGAGGTACGTGCGGCGCTTCAGGTGCTCGCCGAGGCGAAGGTGTTGATCCTCGCGCCGAATGGGGGCGACATCTGGGCTGCGAATCCGTTCTGCGCGGTACCCTCGGGCATCCGCGTCTCCGTGGCTGGCAAGCGCCATTGGGGCATCTGTATCTGGGACGCGCTCGGCATCGTGGCGGCGGTAGGTGGCGACGCCATCATCACGGCGCCGTGCGGCGATTGCGGAGCCG
>JAYVNZ010000331.1:0-8001 GCA_043758185.1 Gemmatimonadaceae bacterium
GCAGACTTGCGCGTGTCCGAACCGGGTCATGCGCCGAACGCCTTCTTCAACGCGTCAACTGCGCGTGCCTCGGCGTCCCTGGCCTTGGGATGAACAGCACCCATGCCGAAGAATTCGTGGGTCACGCCGTCATACGTCTTCTGGTCCACGGTGCCACCGGCGGCGCGGATCTTTTCCGCGAGCAGCTCGCCATCGCCGCGGAGGGGATCGATCTGCGCGTTGATGATGGTGACGGGAGGCAGGCCCTTGAGATCTGCCGCCACGAGATTGATGCGCGGGTCCGCGCGGTCAGCCGGGGTGCGGAGATAGTTGTCGAAGAACCAGCTCATCATCGCGCGGTTGAGTGGCTTGGCGTTGGCGTTCTCGACATATGCCGCCGATGTCGTGTCCCCAATGGCGATGGGGTACACCGACACGATCGCCAGTGGCTTGGGCATGGACTTGTCGCGCGCCGCGATCGCGGTGGCCACGGCCAGGCCACCGCCGGCACTTTCGCCGGCCAGCGCGATCTTCTTGGGATCCCCCTTCAGGGACGCCGCGTTCTTGCACACCCACTCGTACACGGCAATCGCGTCGTCATGCGCCGCCGGGAATTTCACTTCCGGTCCCTGCCGGTAATCCGCGGACACCACCACGGCTTTTGCGCCGATGGCCAGGGCCCGTGCACCGCCATCGTAGACGTCCTTGTTGGCGATGACCCAGCCGCCGCCGTGATAGTAGACGATCACGGGAAACGGACCTGCGCCATCGGGCGTGTAGATATTGGCCGACAGTTGCCCGGCCGCACCCGGCACCTTGCGCGTCGTCATCGTGGCGCCGGGTGGCGGCGTGGCAGGCTTGCCCTGCTTGGCCAGGAGCTTGACCACCGCATCGGTGGGCGTGGGCTGCTTGCGCGCTTCGGCGGCGGTCAGGGTTTCGATCGGCTTGCCGTGCAACGCTGCGAGCTCATCGAGCACCGCCTGCATTTCTGCATCGGGCGTTCCTTGGGCCTTTGGCGTCGTGGCGGCTGCGGGGGGAGCGTCTGCGGACATGGCGGGCACCTTGCTGGAGTCGGAGGCGGTATCGTGCTTCGCGCATGCGGAGACCGCGAGCGATGCGGTTACGAGCGTGAGCAACGTGCGATGAGCGGTGATGCTGGAGCGGAGTGCGGTCATGCCATCCTCGTGATTGGTGGTACAGCGTGAAACAGTTGGACTCAGGCAACCTGCGCGGCCGGCGCCGGCTGCCAACGGGCGACATATTCGCCGAGATCATACTTGAGGCGGGCTCGCGTGAGCGACATGGGGCGGATGCTTCCCCACACGGCGCGTGTGGTGAATGGCCTGTCGAACTTGCCGAAGCACCAGTGCACGCCGGCATAGCTTGCCGGATCGCGGCCGTCGAGGCCGTACCTGTCGTTCAGGTGGAGCATCCAGGTGAACGCCGCGTCGTAGGTGGGCGCCCACTCGACGAGTGCCTTGCCCCAGAGCATGCGGACGATGGGGTGCATCGTGCCGGTTTCGACCAATTCACGCTGCCCCGCATTCCAGATAGCGTCGGCCGTCTCGGCGCGCTCCAGTGTGTCGAGCCCGTACGTGACGGGTCGCTTGTCACTGGCGTGCGCGGCCATGGAACGTTGAGCCCATGCCGGAGCCGATGCGAGGGAGGTGAAGTTCGGGTTGCGCAGGCAGAAGTTCAACGACAGCTCGCGCCACGTGAGCATTTCCTCCACGAACGCATCTGCTTCACACGCATTGGTGGCGCTGCGAGCCGCTTTGTACACTTCGAGTGGAGAGATCATGCCGTAGTGCAGGTGCGCGGACATACGGCTCGTGCCTCCCGTATCCGACGGCAGCGCGCGGCGGCGGCAATAGTCGTTCAGGCCGTTCGCGACGAATTGGTGAAGCCGCCTGCGACCTTCCGACAATCCGCCACGATTGGATACCGGGCCGACAGCGTGGTCCACGTTGCATGGCTGCACGAGTGCCGAGACATCGGAACGGCGCGGGTCTACCGTGCCCAACGGCAACCCGTCGATAAGCGTAGCAGGAAACGGACGCTTTGGTGCGCGATCCTCGACCGGCTCGGCGGCGGCCGGGAGCAGGCGGTGGAGCTTGGGACGAATGGTTCGTGCCGAATATTCCTCGCGATCGAACGACGCGGCGGGGATGATGCCAACGGAGTCGACGGCGAGTACCCGGCAATCCACCCGTGACGCCATGCGTGCAGTGCGCTCTGCAACTCCATCGGTGGGGAACATGTCGGTCACGATAACGGCCGTGTCCGCAGCCACGCGCTCGATGAAGGTGGTGCAGTGCTGCCCACCGCGGCTGATCATGACGCGATACGTGAGGCCCAGCTGCTCGGCACGGGATGCCATCTCCTGCGCACCCTGCAGCATGAACGTATGAAAACGGGCCGACGCATACTGGCTGCCGGAATCGATGGTATGCAGAACGAGGAGCGGCTTGTTGATGCGATCCGCCTCGAGAGTTGCCAGACGCAGTGCCCAGTTATCCTCGAGTCGTTGGGTCGCCTGCATCCAGTACAACACATACGGGCGTTGACCACGTACTTCCCGCTCGTTGGACAGCACAGTCCGCAAGGACAGCTGGTCACGGACAAACGGCGAACCGAGCGGGTGCGGCATGCTACACTGTCGGGTCTGGCACGCTCGCCAAGCCTCTACTCAAGTAGCGGCGCGCGAATCCGTGCTGTGGGCTTTAGTGAGGACACTGATTTGCATAAAACACGCCAATCTGTTCATGAATGTTGTATCAGATTGAGGATTCGTGTTCGCTTGCTACCTAAAGACGTGCGCAGATTATGATCGTAATGGGGCGAGCTTTTTCCACCCGTACGACCTGACATGAGCGAGGACCGCCACGCTATCGTCGACACGCTGCGCGGGCGGGTGCTGCGCGGGCTGCAGGCTGGCACGCTGGGAACCGGCGACCGGCTTCCGAGCGCCCGGGAGCTGGCGTCGGAATTCGGTGTCGATCACCGGCTGCTGATCTCGGCCTACAAAGTGCTCGAGGCGGAGCATCTGGTCGAACTCCGGCCGAGGGGGGGCGCGTATGTACTGGCGCGGCCCTTGAGCCAGGACGGGCTGCCTCCCCTGCCCGAGTCCTGGTTGGTGGATGTGCTCGTGCAAGGGCTCGGGCGCGAGTTGCCGGGGCCCGAACTGCACGAGTGGTTGCGACGCTGCGTGGAGACATTGCGGCTGCGCGCGGCCGTGATCACGGCCACGGAGGACCAGGCTTACGCCCTGTGCCGAGAGCTACGAGATGACTTCGGATTCGAAGCGGATGCGGTGCTGGCCAACTCGCTGCGTGGTGCCGCGGAGATACCAGTAGCGGTGCGGCGCGCCGACATGCTCGTCACGACGCGGGCACATGACGCGGAGGCACAGTCGCTCGCGGCCCAGCTGCGAAAGCCTCTCACCGTGATCGAGGTGCGCCCTGAACTTCGCGGCGGCGAGTGGGCGCTCCTGTTGCGCCGACCCGTCTATGCCGTCGTGGCGACACCCGAATTCGGCGACCTCCTGCGCAAGTTCTTTGCGCACCTGCCCGGTATCGAGAACCTGCGCATCGTGGTGTATGGCCGGGATGACCTGTCCCAGATACCTGAGGGAGCGCCGACGTATATCACGCTCCGGGTGAAGGCCGACCTGGGCAGCACGCGCATGCCGGGCCGTGTACTGCCGTCGGTCCGCACCATCTCGACCGAATCTGCTCGGGTGCTGTTTGCGTTTGTGGTCCGCTCCAACATCGAGGCGATGTCGCGCGCGGCCCGCTGACTACCGCCTCGTTGGTTCCGGCTAAACCGTCTGCGCGGTGAGCCAGCCCGTGAACAGCGGGGCGGCCGCGGCAAGGATGAGCGATTCGGACCGGGACAGCAGACGCGGACGTGCGTCGAAGTGACACAGCGTGCCCCACGGCACTCCGTCTTCCGTGCTGATGGGAACCCCGCAGTACGACAGCACCGCGTCGCGCGCTGGGTGGGCCGTTACGCTGGCATCCGTAATGGAGTTGGTGATAAGCAGCGAGCGATTGGTGTCGCGCACAATGCCGCAGTACGTCTTGCGCAGGGGCGTGACTTCTCCCGACACGTTCAGCGTGGGATTTTCGCGATCGAACAGCTGGACGTTTCGCAGGAGCGGCGGTTCCGCGTGGTAGAGGCCCGTGAACCGGTACCGGGTTCGCGCGTTGAGGTAGGACAGCGCACCGATGACGCCGGTATCGCACAGCCGCTTGGCGCAGCCCGCCACGACGCCAGCAATGGCGTCGGCATCCAGGTCCGCGTCGGGAAGCAGCCGCGCCCCCCCGCGTCCCGTCGACGCGAGATCAATCTCATGCTGCCTTTCGACCATCACTCCTCCCGACAACGGGACCCTGCTTCCTGCCTCTCGTTGATGCATGGCCCGGGCCATATCTCCGATGTAAATCAGCCCCGACGAACGCCTGGCATGGCCGTCGGACGTGGAACCGGATGAGCGCCCCACTGCTACTGGGCGGGTGACCCTCTCCTTGCCGAATCTGACGGACCAGCTCAGCGCCCATCCGCTCGCCGCCCTGGCGGTCGTATTCGCAGGGGGCGTGCTCACCAGCCTGACGCCGTGCCTTTATCCCATGATCCCCATCACCGTCGCGGTGATTGGTGGTAGCGTGACCGTTCCGACCCGGTCTCGCCGGATCAGCCTGGCCCTGTTGTATGCGGCGGGGCTCGCCGCGGCGTATTCGTCGCTCGGCATCCTGGCCGCGATGACTGGACACATGTTCGGCGAAGTGAGTACCAATCCCTGGCTCACGTTCGCGATGGCCAACGCGATGCTCCTTGCGGCGGCGATGATGGCCGATGTGATCCCTGTTCCCATACCAGCCCGGCTGCAGCATCGCGCTGCGTCGCTCGGCACTGGCGGCCGTGCCATGGGCGTGGTGACGATGGGGGCTGTTTCCGGCCTGGTCGCGGCGCCCTGCGGCGCGCCGGTCATGGCGGCCGTACTCACCTGGGTGGCGGCGACGCAGCGCGCGGTACTCGGCTTCGCGTACCTGTTTGCCTTTTCACTGGGCATGTGTTCGCTGCTGCTCGTCGTGGCCTTCGTTGCCGACACGTCGCTTCACCTTCCGCGCGTGGGCCCGTGGATGCTGGGGGTCAAGCGGGGCTTCGCGCTCATGTTGCTCGGCGTTGCCGAGTACTACCTCATCACCACAGGACAACTCGTCATATGAAGACACGTTCGACACGTCGGCTCGCCATGATCGCCGCGCTGGTGTCCGTCGCGACTGCGGCGCCCCGTACTGCGTTTGCGCAGGACATGGGAATCAAGGTGGGCATGGCGGCCCCCGCTGCAGCAGTCGAGTCGCTGGACGGGAAGGCAATGGACCTCGGCACACTTTACGGTGAGAGGCCCGTGGTGCTGGAGTTCTGGGCCACGTGGTGCCCGCTGTGCAAGAAGCTGGAGCCGTCGATGCAGGCCGCGCGCGAGAAGTACTCGGGCAAGGTGCAGTTCGTGAGCGTCGGGGTGTCGTCAAACCAGTCCGCCGAGAAGCAGAAGGCCTATGTGGAGAAGCAGCAGATGGGCGGCCAGTTCGTGTTCGACAAGGACGGCGCGGCAATGAAGGCGTTCGCGGTGCCGCATACCTCGTACGTGGTGGTGGTGGACAAGGGCGGCAAGGTGGTGTACACCGGGGTGGGTCCGGAGCAGGACATCGATGCCGCCGTGCAGAAGGCGATGCGCTGACGACGGGGCGGTGACTGCAAGGGGGCCGGCAGCGAATTGCTGTCGGCCCCCTTGTCGAGAAACAGGTCCATCGCTTTGCTCAGGACGACAGCGTCAGGTACCGCCGTACCACTCGTAGCCCTGGTCGCTCCAGTAGCCGCCGTTCCGCGCCGGCATGAAGACCACCTTCGTGAGGTACTTGGTGTTCTTGTAGCCGAGCTTCACCGGAGAGTGCACGCGCGCGGGGGCGCCGTGCTGGGGGCCCAGCAAGTGACCGTCCATGCCGTACGCGATGAGTGTCTGGGGGTGCATGGCGCTGGCCATGTCCCAGCTCTCGTGATAATCCTCGTCGAAGCTCTGGAAGTCGACGTATCCCGCGTCGGCGGTGAGCCCGGCCATGCGCGCCAGGTCGCTCATGCGCACGCCGGTCCATTCAGCGCGCGCATTCCACCCTTCCACGCAGAAGTGATCCACCTTCTGGGTGATGTGCGGCAGCTTCATGAGGTCGTCGAGCGAGAGCGACAACGGCGTACTGACGGCGCCGGAAACCTCCAGGCGCCAGGGGCCCCGCGCCGCGGTGTCCCACACGGGCACCGTCTTGGCGATGAAGTACTTGGGAAAGTCCTTGCCGGCCAGCTTCGCGGACACGGGGACGTGGTCCATCGTACTGTGGCGGAAGAGTGACCGCTCGAGGCCTTCGTTCTTGCGCTCCGCAAAATCGAGGAGCGTGCCCGCATCCGGGTTTGCGCCACACGCGCTGAGCAGGGCGCCGGAGAGCGACGCGGCGGAGACGGTGAGAAACCGGCGGCGATCGAGACTCATGGGAGTGGTGCCTCCGCGTCATGCGAGCGCGACGGTCCGGGCCCGAACAGGTGATAGAAGGGGCGAGCGTTGCGCGCTTCAGGGGACTGTGCCCGGTTGTACCAGCCAGTGATGATGGAGCGCAGCGAGTACGGGTCCACGGCGAACACCATGAATACGTGCACGACGGCGAGCAGGAGCAGCGCGGCCATGGCAGCGAAGTGAATGAAGCGCGCCCACTTGTAGTTGACGAACAGCACGGTCACGAAGCCGAGCGTGATGGGCTTCCAGATCGCGATGCCACTCAGCACGATGATGACTCCAAGCACCGGCATCGCAAAGTAGGCGCCCTTCTGGAGTGCGTTGTGCTTGCCCTGGATGGGATGATCGCGGCGCACGAACAGGTAGAACTTGATCATCTCCAGGGCATCGCGCCCATCACCGCGCCGTGGCGCGATATCGCGCCATTCACCATGCAGGAACAGGAAGCCCAGGTACAGCAGCGCGTTGGCCACCAACAGCCACATCATGGCGAAATGCCAGTGGCGCGCGCCGCCGAGCCATCCACCGAACGTGAGCCAGTTCGGGATACTGTGCCCCTCCCACGGATTGAGTGCGAAGTGCTCGCCGGGACGCGCGAACGCGGGATGCGCATTGAAGATGCGCATCCCGCTCCCCGCCATGACGACGATGGCCACCGCGTTCACCCAGTGGGTGAACCGTATGATCCAGTGGTTGCGCTTGACGAAATCCGCCATGGGTCAGTGATTTCCTCGAGTGGTGTTCGCATCACGCTCGGCCAGCAGCCTGGCTACGACCTTGTCCTGTTCGTCGTAGCGTCCCTCACCGAAGTGGTAGAAGCGCATCTTGCCGGTGGCATCGGCATAGTACGCTGCCGGCCAGTACTGGTTGTGAAACGCGTTCCAGATCTTGTTGTCGTTGTCGATGACCACCGGATACGTGATGCCGAGCTTCGCCACTTCGCGCTTGACGTTGTCGGGCACGCGCTCGCGTGCAAACTCGGGGGTGTGCACTCCGACCACGACAAAGCCGCGGTCCTTGTACTTCGCGTACAACTCCTTTACGTGCGGCAGTGCGTTAAGACAGTTATAGCATTCGAAGGTCCAGAAGTCGACCAGCACCACCTTGCCGCGCAGGGCAGCCGGGGTGAGTGCGGTTGAGTTGATCCATTCCGTTCCCCCTTCAAATCCTGGCAGTACGCCATCGGCCTGCGCGAGCGCGATGGGTGCGACGCGGGCAGCTTCATCCGCCGCGAAGTCGTCGAGCGACATGCCAGCGGGTGCGGGAGCCTTCGCGCCCGGCGCCAGCCGCGATACCAGCAGCTCCTCGGCGCTCGCCGTCTTCACCAACCCCCCCTTGGCGAACAGCGCGCGATCCCAGCCGAAGAAGAGCGCGACAACGGTGAGGAGCGTGGCGGTGCCCAGCACACGGCGAACGACGACGTCCGCGGCGCCTGCGCGCTTGAGCCGGGTGAGGAA
>JAYVNZ010000332.1:0-3261 GCA_043758185.1 Gemmatimonadaceae bacterium
CGTTCGAGTGGCCCGCCAGGCGCAACGCGGAGCCATCGCGAAGGAAGATCTCGCAGTGCTCGGTCCCCATCGCCTGCCGGATCACGCTCGCAATAGCGCCGAGCGCATCCTCCGCGCGCGGCGCATTCAGGGTTTCCGCGCCGAGGGTGGCGAGCCTGTCAATCTCGTCCGCGCGCTGCCGCGCCAGCTCCGCCTCCTGCCGTCGCCATTCCAGCAGTTGGGCTGCCACCACCCCCGTGACGAGGAAGGCGATGAGCACCAGCCAGTCAAGTGGGTCGGCAACGACGAAGGTGTTGTAGGGAGACAGGAAGAACCAGTCGAACGCGAGGAAGGCAACTGTTGCGAGCGATACGCCGAGGGCGCGACCTCCAGCGGAGCTGCCGCCCAGTACAATGAGGAGGAAGCCAAGCGCCACGTGGGCCTTGTCGAGTCGCGTGCGTACCGTCCACATCGCCGCGCCCGCCACGAGCAGCACCGCAAACCAGAGGATCCAGTGCTTCGACTGCCCTGCTGTTTGGCGGTCCGGACGTGCAGTGCCTGGTGTACTCACTACGCTACTGCCCCAGTTCGAAGCGATACCCGACGGCGGGTTCGGTCCGGATGAGGCGCGGTCGCACAGGATCTTCCTCGAGCTTGCGCCGCAACTGGCCGACGTAGACGCGAAGGTATTGCTGCGCGTCGCCAGCCGCTGATCCCCACACGGCAGCGAACAGCTGCGAGTGCGTGAGGGTCTGTCCCGTATGCGCGATGAACGCCCGCAACAGGTTCCATTCCGTGGGGGTGAGGTGCACCTCGACACCGGCGCGCTTCACCGTGCGGGCCACGAGGTCGATCGCGAGGTCGTCTCGCATGAGGAGGGTATCGTGCCGCACCTGTGACGACCGGGCTGCCGCCCGGCGGAGTTGAGCACGGACGCGCGCCTTCAGCTCGAGCGTACTGAATGGCTTCGTCACGTAATCGTCGGCACCGGCGTCGAGTAGCCTTTCCTTTTCGAGATCCGAGTGGCGCGCCGAGAGTACGATGATCGGCACTGACGTGAAGCTGCGCAGGTCGCGGCATACCTCGACACCGTCGCGATCCGGCAGGCCGAGGTCGAGCAGGATGAGCGATGGCTGCTCGGCGGCCGCGAGATCCACACCTTCCGCACCAGTGCCGGCTTCGGCTACGCGGCGGGCGATGTCGGCAAGGCTGTTGCGCAGCACGCGCCGGATCTGGGGCTCGTCATCGATGATGAGGATGGCATCGGCGAGAAGCGACTCGCTGGCGGGATTAGCCATGTGGTACGATACCACCTTCCACCGCGGTTGTCCCGACTTCCTCGGCGTCCTCGTAGAGATCCGGGTCGTGGTCCATCCACTCCCGGATCCGGTAGGCGTGGGCCACCAGGTATGGAACGGCTGTCACCACGACGTTCGGCTTGAACAGGAAGGCCGTGCGGATATATAAGGCCGTCTTGTTGTGCAGCAGGTGTTCCCACCAATGCCTGGGCACGACTTCGGGCACAACGATCGTCACCAGCTCGCCTGGAGTGACCATCCGCAGGTTCTCGACGAATTCGACCAGCGGCTTGAGGATGGAGCGATAGGGCGACGGTACGACAGCGAGCGGCACGCCAATGTCCCATGCCTCCCATTCTGCCTGCATGCACACGGTGTCGCGCTTGTCGACTTCTATGTAGACCGCAATCACCTCGTCCGAGATGGTGGTGGCATAGACCAGTGCACCTGACGTTGCCTTGGTGATGCCGTTCACCGGAACGATGACCGTGTGGTGCAGCGGGTGGATGGGGCTCTGGCCGTTGAAGCGTATCTCCTCGGCAAACTCCGTATAGTGGCGGTGGATCTTGCGAAGGAACAGGATGATCACCGGAATAATGACGGCAATGATCCATCCTCCGGTGGTGAACTTGGTGACCAGCTGGATGACCGACACCAGTCCGGTGGCAACGGCTCCGATGCCGTTGAGCCAGGCTTTCCATCGCCATCCCGGTTCGCGCGTGGCGCGCCAGTGCACCACCATGCCCGCCTGCGAGAGCGTAAAACAGACGAAGACGCCAATGGCGTAGAGCGGCACCAGGGAATTCGTGTCGCCGTGAAAGAGCCAGACGAGCAGGAAGGCGACGCCGGCCAGTGTGACGATGCCATTGGAGAAGGCCAACCGGTCACCACGAGCGGCAAGCTGGCGCGGCATGAACTTGTCGTTGGCCAGAATGCCGGCGAGACGCGGGAAGTCTGCGAATGCCGTGTTGGCTGCGAGCACCAGCACCGCGAAGGTCGTGTACTGGAGCGCGTAGTACAGCGCCCCGCCACCGAATACATGGTGTCCCAGGATGGAGAGCACGGTCTCGCTGGTGGTGGGCATCACGTGGTAGTGTTGCGCCAGGAAGGACACGCCAAGGAAGAACAGTGCGAGGATGGCGACCATCCAGCCCAGCGTGATGGCCGCGTTCTTCTGTGCAGGCGACTTGAAGGCCATCACGCCATTCGAGATCGCCTCCGTGCCCGTCATGGCGGCGCACCCCTCGGCAAAGCCGCGCATCAGCAGGTACATGAGCGCGAAGCCGGAAACAGGCGAGAGGCCGCCGCCGTGTTGCCGCACCGAGACGGGATCCACCTTGAGCGCCGATGTGATTGTCGCGAGCTCGTGTCCAGACCAGTAGCGATAGGCGCCGGTGGCGAGGAGCGCGAGCATCATCGCGATGAACGCATAAGTGGGTACGGAGAACGCTGCGCCCGACTCGCGGACGCCGCGAAGGTTCACCGTGGCGAGCAGGACGATGGAGAGGGAGCAGATCCCGACCGTATGCGGCACGAGTGCCGGATACGCAGACGTCATGGCGGCCACCCCGCCCGAGATGGAAACGGCGACGGTGAGGATATAGTCCGTGAGCAGTGCTGCCGCAGCAACCAGCCCCGGCATCTCGCCGAGATTTTCCTTCGCAACCGTGTAGGAGCCGCCGCCGTTGGGATAGGCAAACACGGTCTGTCGGTACGACAGCCCCACGAGTACGAGCAGTCCTACGATGACGGCCGAGATGGGCAGGACGTAATTGACGGCCGCGAGGCCTATCGCACCACCAAGCACGAAGAGGATCTGGTCCGTGGCGTAGGCGACGGATGAGATCGCATCCGAGGAGAGCACCGCGAGCGCCGTCTTCTTGTCGAGGCGTTCATCCTCGAGGCGCTCACTCGGGAGCGGACGGCCGAAGACAACGTGCTTGAGACGGCGGTAAGTGGACGGCATGGCAATTCATGGTGGCCG
>JAYVNZ010000333.1:0-5521 GCA_043758185.1 Gemmatimonadaceae bacterium
GGCCGGCTGTTCAACAGGACACCCGAGCAACTCATCGGCACCATGCTCGGTACGCCGCTCGTGGCCGGTGAAACAACGGAGATGGAAATCGTCCGCCGCGGCGGCGGTGACGTCGTCTACGCCGAGCTTCGCGTGGTGGAAACCGAGTGGGAGGGCGAGACCGTCGAGCTGGTCTCCCTGCGCGACGTCACCGACCGCAAGGATGCCGACGAACGCGTCCGGCAACTGGCGCACGAACGTGAAGCGCGCCTCCAGGCCGAGGCGACCAGTCGCACGAAGTCCGACTTCCTCGCCATCATGTCCCACGAGCTTCGAACGCCGCTGAACGCCATCCTCGGCTACTCGGAACTCATTGAACTGGGTCTCTCGGGCGACGTCAGCAACAAGATGCGCGACCAGTTGGCACGCATTCGAGACAGCGCGAAACACCTGCTCGCACTGGTGAACGACATTCTGGACCTCTCGCGGGTGGAAGCGGGCCGCCTGACCGTGGCCCACGTGCCCGCGAGTGCGATGGACGCCATTGTGTCGGCGCTCCCACTCGTCCAGCCCCAGGCCACCGTGCGAAACCTGCAGATCGTGGTGGCGCCTGGTGCCGATCTCCTGCCGCCATACATCGGCGACGCGGAGCGTGTTCGGCAGATCCTCGTGAATCTGCTCTCGAACTCCGTCAAGTGTACGGAACCAGGGGGGACGATCACAACGGAAAGCCAGCTGGCCACCGGGGTGAAGGACGTGCCGAACCTGGATCCGCGCCAATCCTACATTCGCATCAGTGTCAGTGATACGGGAAGCGGCATCCCGCCCGAAAGGCTAGGGGACATATTCGAACCATTCGTGCAGGTAGACTCCGGCCACAAGCGTACCAGGGAGGGAAGCGGACTGGGACTCACGATTGCGCTTCGGCTCGCTCGCGCCATGGGGGGAAACCTCACGGTGGAAAGCACGATGGGCCAGGGCTCGTCCTTCCACCTGTGGCTTCCCGCAGACGAGTCAACGTCCGCGGAAGCGGCGTCAGTCGCTCCCACGGCAGGCACCGTGAGTGACGGCCTGGTGACGGGTGTCACGCGGAGGGTATCAGGTGTTCCGGACCGCCGTCGCGAGTTTCTCGGATTGGGAGCGCTGTCTCGCGAGTTGCTCTCGAAACTGGAGCTGCTCGTGACCACCGTGACGGAGCGCATGCGTTGCGACCCGACCCTGCGCGTCGCGGCCGGACTGCGGACGTCGCAGGTGACCGACCATCTCGCAACGCTCCTGGCGGATATTGCCGGCACGTTGCTGGTGGTCGAAGAGGCCGGCGGCGACTCGTCTCCGCTGCTTGCGGATGCAATGGAAATCCAGCGGCTGATTGCCGAACGGCATGGTGCGCAGCGCGCACGACTGGGGTGGACGGAGGCATCGCTGCGCCGCGAATTCATGATCATCCGCGAGGAGCTGGAACGGGTGGTGCGGCGTAGTGTCCCCTCCGCTGGTGCCCTGACCATCGATGACGCGCTGGCAGCGGTGAACAAGTTCATCGACCAGGCAGAGTACATCGGCGTGCGGAAGCTCGAGCGGGAGCGCGGCGCATGACCAGCCGCTGACGCCCCCTACGGCACGAGCCAGTAGTTCACCTTCAGAATGAAGATGTTGTCCGGCCGGCTGCCGAGCAGTGCGCGGCGGTCCCGTTCGAAATCGAAATCGCCGTACGGCGCGCTGTCACTGCGCGCCTGCTGCCACGCCAGGTAGAGCGTGCTCCCCTCACGCCACTCCCACCGGAGCACGCTGTTGCCACGCAGCGAGCGCAGGTTGAAGTCGCGGTTGGGAATGCTGCCCTGGTAGGCCACGAAGTCGAATGTGCGCGCTGCCACGAGTTGCTGCGGCGCGCCGTAATCGCCACTCGAAATGAGCGGCTGCACGTACGTCTCGAGCGAGAGGCGTGGCGTGAACGACGCGTTCAGCCGTGTGTCGATCGAGAACTCCACCTGCGAAAGCGGCGCGAACACGTAGCGCCGCCCGAAGGTCGGCGCATAGGTCGCGTCCGGCACGCCGCTCACGTACTGCTCCGCCACGCGTGCGCGGTACAGTGTGGGTGAGACCTGCAGGTTCCACCGGTCGGAGGTCTTGACGCCGAGGCCCGCGCTGATGCTCGTCGACCAACCGCCCGCCTCGTCACGCGTGCCTCCAACGGCGGCGATTCCCGTGACTCCCTTCCGCGCGTCGGTGCTCACGTTCACCTGACCCGCTGTGACCGACGGACGAATCGCCATTGGTCCGCCACGCGTCAGCCGGTCGTCGAAGGAGCGAAATTGCCGGCGGACCTTGCCGCTCACGCTCCAGTAGCCGAGCGTCTGGCCCACGAGTCCCATGTTGGCGATCGTGAGGATGGGCTCGCCCGCGAAGTTGTGCTCGGAGCGGATGGACGGCGCGAGCTGCCACCGGCGGAACACGGCACCGGGCAACTCCTCCACGTAGGTGGCGCTCAACGCCGCGTCACGCCGATCCGTGCGATACGAGAAGCCCAGGTCGTTCACTTCGTAACCGGGGCTCGTCATTGCGCCGGCGAGCTCACCTCGCCAGTGGACACCGGCCTGCTTGCTGACTGCGGTGCTGATACCGTAGCCCATCAGCGCTGTCACGGTGCTGTCGACCCGCAGGTGCAGGGCATCAGGGCGCTGGAAGTAGTGGTTCGACGCGCGCTGCACTGCCGTCACCGATGCCGGCGTTCCCCGAATCACGCTCCCCTCCACATCACCACGAAACGCCCATTGGCGATTGGTGGTCTCGTGCCGGAAGTCCACGCCACCAGCACCGGCCTCGTGGCGAAAGTTTGCACGCAGCGCGTCCGTGTCGAGCGATCGGCGCATGAACGTCGCTGCCGCGCCGATCATCGAGCGCCCATTGTTCGACTCGCGGCGCGCGCGGTTGACGAAGTACACCGACCGTGGTTCCACGGCAAAGCGCCGGTCGACGTTGCCGGCATCGATGTAGCGCGCCTCCGCGCGCCCAGTGACGGCCGTGAGTGAGCCGATGGACCAGTCACCCACCTTGCCGGTGAGCTTTCCTGCCCCAAGAATGCTGGTCACGGCCGGAATGTCGGCGAGTGCTGTCGGCGCGCGCAGCGTGGGCTGGCGACCGATGCGACGCGAATAGAACAGCTGGCCGCCGCTCGTGTTTCCCGTGCCGAAGTCGAAGATCTCGCTGCCTTCCAGGAAGAGTGGGCGCTTTTCCTGGAAGAACGTTTCATAGACACCGAGGTTCACCACGGCGGGATCGACTTCCACCTGGCCGAAGTCCGGGTTGAAGCTGCCGGTCACCGTGAGGTCCGACGTCGCGCGATAGCGGAGATCCAGTCCTCCCGATACGGGATACTCGTGCCGGCTACGATACGGATTCACGCCCGGATCGACGAACTCCGCCCGCGTGACGGTATACGGCAGCAACTCCACGCGAGCACCACTCGTGAGACGCTCCAGGCCAACCAGGTGTCCGTAGGCCGCGACACCACCTGCGTCGCTCTTGGGCGTGTACGTCGACACGACAAGTTCGTTTGAGCGCCCAATCCGGCGCTCGAACTGAATGCCCCACGTGAGGGTGCTGTCGTCGTGAAAGCGCAGCTGGCTGAACGGGATGCGAAACTCCGCGGTCCAGCCGCCGGAGTCCACTGCGGTCGCGACGCGCCAGACCGCATCCCATGACAGGTCGTCCTGGCTCGTTGTCCTGATCAGGTCGCGTTGCACTCCTGCCGGATTGACGCTGAAGCCCGCCGCGGTGCGATGGTCGTGATAGCTGTCGACGATCACGTCAAACCAGTCGGAGTCGCCAAGATTCATGTCTCGGCGACCCAGGCGGCCTGTGATTCGCCCAGAGTCGAACATGCGCGCGCCGATGTACAGGGCGGCGCCATCGTAGATCACGCGCACGTCCGTTCGCTGTGTCGCGGCGGCGCCGGCGTCCGGATCGACCTGCGTGAAGACGGTCGTTACGGGGGCGGCGGCCCAGGCGGCGTCATCGAGATGGCCGTCGAGCCGAACGGGAGTCACCGCGTGGACTGCATGCGTAACCGGCAACTGGGCAGGGGCCTGCCTCGAACCCGTTTGTGCGCCCAGCGCGCAAGGAATGGCGAACGCGACAGTGATGGCCACGGCGACGATCGGAAAAACGCGCATTATGCTGAGGCAGTCGACATATGCATGAAGATACACGCAGGTGGACATACCTCCGGAGTGTTACCGCTCAGCGTCATCGCACCGGGAAGCGCTGCATTTTCAATTCGGAAAGCCGGCCCGATCAGGTCGTTGCACGCGCCGCAGCGTGTAGGTGCCACCGCCGCCACCCTGCGGAGACTCGGCAGGCCAGCATCCCCACGCCCTGTCACCGGCAATTTCGCCCTTGATGCACCCCGGCGAACGTCCAACTAGAACGAAAGCGCCAACGACGTGACGACGAAAAGTTCGCTTGTCGAGCGACTCCCTGTTCGCTTGGGGAACACAGCGCCGTCGCCGAGAAGACCTTTCAGTTCCGATCGCCATGCCACGCGTGGCTGAGGCGTCACGTCCACTCCAAGCGACGCGCCGTTGGCGCTCAGCCCCTGGGCAACGCCGGTCACTAGGATCACCTGATCTCGATCCGAATAGCGCTCGACTCGTCCCACGATGGCGGCATTGGGCACGACTTCGTAGCGGCCTGTGACCATTCCCCCGTGCCATGAGGAATGACCCGGACCACTTGCATGGTCCTGCATCCCGTAGTCGACCTCTCCCATCACGAGAGCCTTGGGCGACAGCACACGCCGGACGCCAACGCCGTTGTAAAAGCGGAACTGGCGGCGTGTGGCCGAGCCGAGCGCTTCGTCGCCACCATAATTGAAGTAGCTCAACGTGGTGGCGGAGGAAGGCGAATAGTCGAGCCGAACACCGGCGGACTTGGCCGCATTCGTCTCGGAAATATTCTGCCATCCGTTCATCACAGAGAACAGCGCACTGAGCGTGGATGTCGCCTGCCATGTCGCCTTCACCCCACTCTCGTAATACGGCGAGTAGTCGGCAACGAGCGACCGCGTGTACATGGGGTTATCTCGCGAGATGAAACCTTCCATGCCGATGTGCGACAGGAAGATCCCGGCGTCGATCCACAGGTTGCTGGCGATCCGCGTTCCGACAACCGCTTCCTGGATGAAGCGCGCGAGATCCGGCCCGCTGATTGCCCCATTCCGCGGTTCTCCCGCATAGTTCGCCTGAACCGACGTGCCGGTCTGGAGCGCGAGCCGTCCGCGCACGCGTGGCGCATCGAGCTTCACCTCGATGAACGCGAGGTTGACGTTGAACTCGTCATGTCGCGCAGCCTGCGTCGTGAAGGCGCGGTCGAAGTTGGCCGGCTGGTTGAAGTCGAAGGCGTAGTAGGTGTCAACAAGCCCGCCCACCGTCACCTTCACCGTGGTGTCCGTCGTCGCGGTCGCGGGCCATCCCGCCTGCGCCACGAGCATCGTCGGCAGAACGAACAGCATGGTCAACGCGCTGATGCTGCGGAACACAGTAGATCC
>JAYVNZ010000334.1:0-4221 GCA_043758185.1 Gemmatimonadaceae bacterium
TGCCTCGCGCGGCGACAAGCCCGCGCGGATCCCGCGCCACAGGTCCGGCGGAACGACATGCTCGCTCGGCAGCGCGTCCACGTGCTGTGCCAGCCCGGATAGCGCCGCAAGCCACGCCCGGCAGTCTGCGCAGTCTCGCAGGTGACCATCGACGTGCGCCCGATCGCCTCGTTCCAGTTCGTTATCCAGGTAGTCACACAGTTGTGCGAAGTCGGCGTGTATTGTCATGATCCCAGTGCCGTGATGAGGAGCTGTCGGGCGCGATGCAGCTGGGCGCGAAGCGTGCCCGCGGCGCGACCCGTCATCAGCGCGATTTCCTCGTGCGAATACCCTTCCACGTCGTGCAGCACGAACGCACGTCGCACGCCGGGCGGCAATGCCGCGATTGCGCGCTCGAGGTCGATGCGGGCGCCCATGTCATCCGTGGCGGCCATGTGACCGGCGGACGTTCCCGAACAGAGCTCGTCATCCGACACCAGCGCCAGGTGCGCGTCCCGCCGTCCGTCCGCCCGCTGCTGCATGAGCACGGCGTTCACGGCAATGCGGTGCAACCACGTCGTGAGTTCCGCGTCGCCACGAAACGCCGGCAACGCATGCCACGCGCGGATGAAGACGTCCTGCGTCAACTCGCGCGCACGCGCCGAGTCGCCGGCCAGGCGCGTGCACAGGGCGTGGATGCGCCCCGCATGCGCGTGGTACAGCAGCTCGAACGCATCGACGTCGCCGCGGCGTGCGCGCTCGACCAGCGGCGCCTCGTCAGCTGCGGTTGCTGCGTGCAGTGGCTTGACTGTCATCATCTGGTGGTTGGATGCCGCTCACACGTGGAACGTTTATCGTCCGAGCCGGTGGCCACCGGACCCGTGATGCACACCGCAACTCGGCGCTCATCCAGCGCGTAGGAGAGCATGCCCCGGAAACCGCATGAGTGGAAGCGCGACGCGTCGATTCGCGTGGATTCGCCCGATCCGTGAAGATTCGCCCTCCCCCCGATCAACGCCGTTCCTGACGCTTCCCAACCACCCCGCTCCCTTGCACGTAGACTTGGAGCGCATCCCACCACACCCCACTCCACGCGAACAGATGACTCTCCGTCGCATCGCCGTCGCCGGCTCGTGTTTCACCGCCCTGCTTGGCCCCGTCACCGCTCGTGCCCAGCAGTCCAATGACGTCGAGTACACGGCGAAGATCCGCGAGCTCACCCCCACGGATCCAAAGTGGAAGTTCACGACGGAGCTCGTGGATCACCTGCCCGCCTCAGCGACGGTGCCGAGCCCGCTCAAGGTGCTCGGCTACGTGCCCGGCACCATCGGGCGGCTGTCGCGCACCGAAGACCTCAATCGATACTTTCGCGCCGTGGCCGCTGCGTCGCCGCGCGTGAAGATCTTCTCGCTGGGCATGAGCGAGGAAGGGCGCGAGATGATCATCGCCGCGGTGGCCGACTCGGCAACCATCGCGCACCTCGACGACTATCGCGCCATGGCGGCAAAGCTGGCAGACCCGCGCGGCGTGAGCGACGACGAACGCACCCGTCTCATCCATGACGCGAAGCCGCTGTACTGGCTCACGGGCACCATCCACGCACCCGAGACTGGCAGCCCCGAGATGCTCATGGAACTGCTTTACCGTGTGGCAGTGGAGGAGACTCCGTACATCCAGCAGATCCGTGCAAACGTCATCACCCTCATCACCCCCGCCACGGAGGTGGACGGCCGCAACCGCATCGTGGACCTCATCGAGGAGGAGAAGCAGCTCAAGCTGGGTCGAGGCGGCATTCCTACCGTGTACTGGGGCAAGTACATCGCGCACGACAACAATCGCGATGGCCTGATGATGAGCGTGAAGCTCACACAGAACATGAACACCGGCTTCCTGCACTGGCACCCCACCATCCTGCACGACCTGCACGAGTCGGTGCCGTTCCTCTACACCAGCACGGGCACCGGTCCCTACAACGACGAGTTCGACCCCATCGTCGTGGACGAATGGCACACGCTCGCCTACCAGGAAATCACGGAGCTCACCAAGCGTGGGCTTCCCGGTGTGTGGACGCATGGTTTCTACGACGGCTGGGCACCCAACTACATGCTCGGCATCGCGCAATTCCGGAACTCGCTCGGCAAGTTCTACGAGACGTACACGTCCGGCGGTGCCGACTGCCAGGTGGTGAAGCTCGCCGCGAGCGCGACGTCGAAGGAATGGGATCGCCCCAATCCGCCCGTGAACGGCGTGAAGTGGTGCATCCGCAGCAACATCAACTACCAGCAGTCCGGCGTGCTCGTGGCACTGAACTACGTGGCACGGAATCATGACACGTTCATGGAGAACTTCTCGCTCAAGGCCACGCGCATGGTGGATCGGGGGCGCCACAGCGCGCCGTATGCATTCGTGATTCCGCTCGACCAGAAGCGCGCTGCCGAGGCGGGCGACCTGGTCAATTACTTCCGCAAGATCGGCAGCGAGGTGCAGGTGGCCTCCGCCGACTTCACGGCGAGGACGATGCCCGCCGTGATCGAGCGCGGCCTGGTGGCCGGCGGCGCCGGACCGGGCGCCGCGGCTTTGTCAGCGCGTGGTGACAGCGCGGTCACCGCACGCACGGACAGCGCATCGCCGACGCCGTCATCAACCATTGTGCATGCGGGCGACTGGATCGTGCGCATGGACCAGCCGTATACGGCACTGGTGCGCACGGTGCTCGCCCTCCAGCGCTTCCGCCCCGACGATCCGTCGCCGTACGACGACACGGGCTGGTCGCTCGACCAGTTGCGTCACGTCACGGCACTCACGATCGCCGACTCCACCATCCTCGCGAAGCCGATGTCGCTGCTCACGGCAGATGTCGTCGTGCGTGGGACGTCCGCAGGCACCGGCGGCACGCTGGCCATACCGCACCTTGGCGACTGGCGCTCCGCCACGCTGCCCTGGAAGCTCGGTCGCACGGCTGTGCGCGTGGCAGATACGGCGTTCGTCGCGGGAGGCACCACGTTTGCCGCGGGCACGTACCTCGTGAGCAACAGCGGCGATGCGCGCGCGGCCGCAACGGCACTTGGCCTCAAGTCCACTGCGCTGGGTACTGCACCATCCGTTCGCGCACACCAGGTCACGCTGCCGCGCATCCTCTTCCTGCACACGTGGATCGAGACGCAGAACGAAGGCTGGGTGCGTCACGCCATGGAGGAGATGGGCGTGCCATTCACCTATACGTCCACGCAGGCGCTGAAAAAGCCCGGCTTCCTCGACAACTTCGACGTCGTGCTCCTGCCGCACGTTGGCGCACCGTCGGCGACCATCGTGAACGGGCGCGCCATGGTGGGGCCCGCCATTCCATGGAAGAAGACGCCACTCACGCCGAACATCGGCGTCATCGATTCCACGGACGACATCCGCCCCGGCCTTGGCTATGACGGCCTGGCCGCCCTGAAGGCGTTCGTGGACCGCGGTGGCCTGTTCGTGACGGAGGGCAACAGCGCGCGACTGCCGGTGGACTTCGGCTTTACGCCCACGGTGTCGGTGGTGGCCACGCCGCGCCTGCTCGCGCGTGGAGCGGTGTTTCGCGCGCAAGCCATGGAGCGTACCAGTCCCATTCTGTATGGCTACAGCGACGCAACGTTCCCTGTGTATTTCAACACGTCGCCCCTGTTTGCCGTGACGCCCGCCCCGGAGGAGGACTCCGCCAGCCGCAAGGTGGCGCAGAACGTCGCCGATCCCTCGCTGGAGCGCGAGCTTGCTGCCCAGCGGGCGCGCGTGGTGCTTCGCTTCACGCCACGTGCGGATTCACTGCTGGTGTCCGGCCTGCTCGACAACGGGGCAGAGATGGCCGGTCGCGCAGCGGTCGTGGACGCGCCAGTGGGGAAAGGACATGTCGTGCTGTTCGGCATTCGCCCGCTCTGGCGCTACGAAACACAGGGCAGTTACGCCATGTGGCTCAATGCCATCACGAACTGGAACGCGCTGGATGTGAACCGGAAGTAGGTGTCGTCCTGAGCGGAGCGAAGGACCTGCTTGTCGCAGTGAAAAGAACAGGTCCTTCGCTGCGCTCAGGACGACAATTGTATCATCGAGTTCAGCTGCCAGCGGGCTTCGCGATGGCTGTATATGGACTCGCGGGCAGCGTGAACTCGTCTGCAGGGTCCGGATGGGAAGCATCGAACGGCGGGATATCCGTCTGGAGCAACCGGGCCAGTGGAAGGTCGGTTGCACGCAACCCCTCCACCATCATGCGTG
>JAYVNZ010000335.1:0-3336 GCA_043758185.1 Gemmatimonadaceae bacterium
CCCACCATGCGCAGACATTGGTGGCGCGGCGCCCGATGTCCGACCTCCGCCCCCCGATGTCCGAAATCGGACGCCCCACCTCTGACGCCCGCCCGAGCATTGCGCGACATTCTGCCCACTGTGGCTCCGGCGGGACTCGGGGAGTCATTTATCCAACTCCCTCCGGAACTGCGCCAATGATCACTTCCGCCGTGCTGGCGCTCATCGTCGCCATCGCTGCCGGTCCCGACACCGCCCGCGCGCCTGCCCCGGACAGCATCAGCGGGCCGGTGCAGTCGTCGCTCCCGTCGGGCATGCTGGTGCCCGCGGACACCGTGCGTCGCCGGCCACGCGCCGTGGAGGTGAGCGATTGGTACGAGCGCCGGCTTCGCATCCACCGCTACGGCGCGTACCTCACCTACCCGCTGTTCGCCCTGACCGCCGTCTCGGGTGCACAGCTCTATGACGACCCGCGCAACGGCGCGCCCTGGGCAAAGAACAGCATGCGGTACGGGGCCACGGCGCTCGCGACCGTCTTCACCAGCAATACCGTCACCGGACTCTGGAACCTGTGGGATTCCCGCACCGTCTCCAAGGGCCGCACACCACGCTACCTGCACACCCTGCTCCTGATCGCCTCTGACGCAGGGTTCTCCTACGCTGGCTCGCGGCTCGCGGAACAGGCCGAGACCAGCGTCGACAAGCGGCGCGAGCACCGGACATGGGCGTATGGCTCCATGGCCACCGCGCTCTCCGGCATCGCCATCATCAAGTACTGGCCACAGGAGTAGCATCGTGATTCTTGCCGCAAAGGAGCTTCCCGCCATCGCCGCGAAGCTGGCGGAGATTGCCGATCCATGGAACAAGCTGGTCTCGCATTCCAAGCCGGTGTCCGCCGCCGTGCTCTTCCTGCACATCGCGCCGCTCATCATCGGCGGCGGGGTAGCCTTCGCCGCCGACCTCGCAACCCTGCGCGCGCACCGCGCCGGCTCCGCCGCGCGTGAAGCGCAGCTCGTCGCGCTGTCTACCACGCACCGCCTCGTGCTCTTCGGACTCACCCTGTCCGTCGTGAGCGGACTCGGCCTCTTCCTCTCCGACGTCGAGAACTTCTGGTCCTCCATCTTCTGGTGGATCAAGCTCGCGATGGTGATTCTCCTGCTCATCAACGGCGCCGTCCTCATGCGCACCGAAGCCGCGCTCCTGAAGAACAGGGAGGATACCGCCGCGTGGGGACGACTGCGCATCGTCGCCATCCTGAGCGTGGTGCTCTGGCTCGGCACGGCGTTCGCCGGCGTGGTGCTCAAGGAGTTTGCCTGATCGTGCGCGCACCGGCCGCGTGCAGGTCACGCGGTCGTCGTGGTTCCGCGAGTCGTATCGCCACCCCATTCACCAGCGAGCATGCCCTGCGATCACTGCCTGAGCCGACGCGAGTTTCTCACCCGGAGCACCGTGGCGGTAGCTGGTGCGGCAGCGCTTGCCGCCGGCTGTGGCGACGGACAATTCGGTCCCACCGCGCTGTTGCGCCAGGCGCGCGGAACGGTGTCCGTGAAGGCGGCCTCGCTGCCCGGGCTCTCCACTGTGGGCCAGCTGGTCAAGCTGCCCGCGGATCTCACCGATGCCGGCGGGTTTCCCGTGCTCATCGCCGTGAAGCGCACTGGCCCCGCATCGTTCGCGGCCGTGTCCACCGTCTGCACGCACCAGCAGTGCGAGGTCAACATCCTCGCCAATGCGTTCGTGTGCCCCTGTCACGACGCGCGCTTCGACAACGATGGTCACGTCACCAGCCAACCCGTTCGTACGTCGGGTTCAGCCACCAACCTCCCCACGTACACGGCGAGTTACGATGCGAGGACGGACACAATAACAATCACATAGTTGCGTGATGAAAAGCATGAACCACAGAGGTCACAGAGGTCACGGAGAAAATCAAGGCTTTTGCGGTTCGGTCTTCCTCTGCGTACCTCCGTGGTTGATGCAGTTATTCTGCTTTTTTTTGCCTCGGTTTTGACTTCGACTTTTGCAGTTCTGCTTCTTGTGAAACCACAGTCCATTTCACCTCTGTGTCCTCTGTGACCTCCGTGGTTGATGCTGTTGCTTTTTCTCGAGATTGATATTCTCGCGAATTGTCCTGACGCACCACACCGCCAATGAGCCGGTACCGTTGAGATGTTGATTGGAATTGCCGGCATGGTCGGCTCGGGGAAAAGCACACTCACGCGTGCACTCGCTGCGCGGTTCGGGCTCCAGCACGCGCTGGAGAGTGTGGACGACGACAACCCATGGCTCGAGCAGTTCTACGCCGGCGGCGAGCCCGCCATGCGTGCGGTGGCGCTCCCGCTGCAGCTCCATTTCCTGGCCACCCGGTTCGAGAGCATGCGTCGCATGCGCGGTGCGGGCGGCAGCTGGATCCTGGATCGCACCTGGTACGAGGATGCCGAGATCTTCGCGCGTGGGCACTTCGAGGAAGGGCTCATGTCGTCGCTCGAGTGGGAGCTGTACCGCCGCCTGTACGTGGAGCTGCTGCACTCGCCAGCCGCGCGGCCCCCTCGGCTGCTGGTGTACCTGCACGCCCCGCTCGACACCATCCTCGCGCGCATCCGTGCGCGTGGCCGGGTAAAGGAGAAGGACACGCCGGCAGAGTACTGGGCCAGCCTGCACGCCCGGTACGAACGGTGGATCACGGAATTTCGCGCGTGCCCGGTGCTGACCCTGGATGTGCGGGAGTACGACCTGGTAGCTGACCCCGCGGCAATCGAGGCGCTGTCCTCCAGCGTGCGCGCGCGGCTGGAGCCGGAGCTGCCGCAGACCGAGTTGGCGTTCGCGTAGGGGAGTCTGACGTCAGCAACGCTGGGTGCGATGTCCGACGTCACCCATCGGCCACTGACGTCACTCGAGAGGACGACCCGACCGGCCACAAACACACTCCAGTCGGCGCCTGACGTCCGACATCGGATTCGGACCTCCGACGACCGAGCTCAGAAATCCGGCGTCAGTGTCCGACCTCGGTCGCCGCGCCACCACGGTCTGCGCCGAATCGGCGTGTTCTCTTGAGTGACGTCAGAAGCTGACAGCCGACATCGGACATCTCACCCTGCGCAACCGCGCACGGCGCGAACTTCGCACCACGCCACAGTGTATGATCCGCTGTCATCCCCCGGAGCCGTCATGACCCATCCACGCATGCTCGCGCTGCTCGCGCTGTCCGCCTTTGCCGCCTGTCGCGACAAGGCTCCCGCGCCCACCGCCGACTCCGCGCTCGCGCAGGACCTCGCCATGGCCCAGCGGCCGGGCGCCGCGGGACCGACCGTCTTCAACGATGCTCCCCTTGGTGGCACCGCGCCGGCGGGCCGTGCCCGG
>JAYVNZ010000336.1:0-2315 GCA_043758185.1 Gemmatimonadaceae bacterium
GACGAGGACTGGGCCGAAAATCTCCACCTGCGCAATGGACGACGACGGCTGCACGTTGGTGAAGAGTGTTGGCGGATAGAAGCAGCCTTCGGTGGGACAGGCCCATGATGGCTGCCAGAAGTCCGCGCCTTCTTGCTTGCCAGCGTCCACGAGCGTGCGAATGCGCTCGAGTTGTACGGGCGCAACGATGGCGCCCATGTCCACCGACTTGTCGAGCGGGGAGCCGAGTCGCAGTGTTTCCATGCGCGCGCGAAGCTTGGCGTAGAGCCGTTCGGCAATGCCCTCCTGCACAAGCAGGCGCGAACCCGCGCAGCACACCTGGCCCTGGTTGAACCAGATGGCGTCCACCACGCCTTCCACAACGGAGTCGAGGTCTGCGTCCTCGAACACGATGAACGGCGACTTGCCGCCCAGCTCCAGCGAGAGCCGCTTGCCCGATCCGGCCGTGGCCTTGCGGATGATGCGTCCCACCTCGGTGGATCCCGTGAAGGCAATCTTGTCGATGCCGTCGTGGGCCACGATGGCGGCACCGGTGTCGCCGTCGCCCGTGATGACGTTCAGCACGCCCGCCGGCAGCCCCACCGCGTCGGCCAGTTCGGCAAAGGCGAGCGCCGTGAGCGGCGTGAATTCCGCCGGCTTGATGACGATGGTGCAGCCCGCGGCCAGTGCAGGTGCAATCTTCCACGCCATCATGAGCAGCGGGAAATTCCACGGAATGATCTGGCCAACGACTCCCGCGCCGTGGTAGCCGGCGAACTCCGTTTCCTGGAGCTGCGCCCAGCCCGCGTGGTGATAGAAGTGACGCGCCACGAGCGGGATGTCGATGTCGCGCGTTTCGCGAATGGACTTTCCGTTGTCCATGGTTTCGAGCACCGCGAGCAGGCGCGCGTTGCGCTGCACGGCGCGTGCGAGCGCGTACAGGTAGCGCGCGCGGCCATGTCCGCCGAGCGCCTGCCATGCGGGCAGTGCCTTGCGCGCTGCCTTCACGGCGGCCTCCACGTCCTTCTTGTGGCCTTGCGACACGGTCGCGATGCGCTTGTTCGTTGCCGGGTTCGATACGTCGAACGGGCTGGCGCTCTTCGTCCACGCGCCGCCGATGTAGTGGCCGAACTTTGCGTCGTGCGCGGCGAGCCATTCGAGCGCCACCTTGTCGGACTCCGGCGCGGGACCGTACGCCATGGTCTCGAATGCATCTCTCACTGTCGTCATGGTCACACCATGGGGTGACGGTGCGCCGCGGAATAGCGCCCGGTAACGAAGTGCTCGAGCTGGCGCTCGATGTCGGTGAGCAGCGAACTGGCGCCGAAGCGGAACAGGTCGGGCCGCAGCCAGCGGTCGCCGAGCTCCTCCTTCATCAGGTAGAGATATTCGAGCGCCTGCTTTGCCGTGCGGATGCCGCCTGCCGGCTTGTATCCTACCGCGAAGCCGGTGACCTCGTGGAACTCGCGAATCATGCGCACCATCACCAGCGAGAAGGGCAGCGTTGCGTTCACGCCCTCCTTGCCCGTGCTGGTCTTGATGAAGTCGGAGCCGGCCATCATGGCCACCATGCTGGCGCGCGCCACGTTGCCGAGTGTCGCCAATTCGCCGGTGGCGAGGATGCTCTTCATGTGGGCATCGCCACATGCCTCGCGGAAGAGCTTCACCTCGTCGTACAGCGCCTGCCAGTTGCCCGTGAGCACGTGGCCGCGCGTGATGACGATGTCGATCTCCCTCGCTCCAGCGGCCACTGATGCACGAATCTCGCGCACGCGCTCCTCGAGTGGGCTCAACCCCGCGGGGAATCCGGTGCTCACGGCGGCGACGGGAATGCCCGTGCCCTTGAGCGCTTCCACGGCCGTGGGGACCATGGCGTGGTAGACGCACACGGCGCCCACCGTAAGCCGCAGGTCGGTGACGCCGAGTGCGTCGGTGAGATCGGTGCGGACGGGGTGGGCGGCCTTGGCGGACAGGCGGCGCACGTTGCCGGCGGTGTCGTCACCCGCGAGGGTGGTGAGGTCGATCATGGTCACGGCGCGCAGCAGCCAGCCGGCCTGCCACTCCTTCTTCACGGTGCGCCGTGTGGGAATGGTGGCGGCGCGCCGCTCCACGGCGGAGCGGTTGACGCGGAGCGCGCGGATGATGTCGAGGTCGAGTGCGGTGCCCGGATTGCGCTCGACGTGCGTGTCGGTGAGCCGGGCTGGACGTGCCTCGGCGGGGGAGGCTGGCGCGTCTGGCCGGGCGAGCCGGAGCGCGGGTTCCGATTTGGCCTGCATGGAGTCCCTGACTGGGATGGGAGCCTGCGGTGTGCTTCGCCGCACGCGCAATCTAGTGAA